>JASBRM010000029.1 GCA_030149405.1 Neptuniibacter sp.
ATCATCTGTACTATTGGTTGTCGCTGCAGCCGCAGAACCTGTGATATCACCACCTTCCAGACGCTCATCAATACCCAGCAGCTGAGCATCTGCTGCCAAGCTTGCACCTGTAGCTGTGTAATCTACTTTGATTTCTGTAGCACCTTCAGTATCTGTCAGTGAAACAGATGCACCAAATGTTGTGCTTGTGAAACCAGACGCATCATCTGAACCAGAGTCATCGGTAATTGTCATAGTTGCTGCATCTTCAGCAGTCAGAACCAGACGACCTTCGTCATTGATTGATGCTTTTACCAGACCTTCACTCTTCTCATTGATACCAGCAACCAGCTCATCAATGCTGCCTGTTTCAATTACAGAGAAGCTTGAAACAGTACCATCGTTCAGAGTCAAAGAAACATCGAATGATTCACCGCTGGACAGTACACCATCACCGGATTTGTTTGCTGTTGCTTCAACAAAAGATGTAGCTTCAACACCGGATACACCATCGTTAATAACTGCTAGGAATTCATCCATATTTGTCGCAGCGTTCAGTGCAGTACTAGTCAGGTCCTGACCGTTAATAGTAACAGTGTTTGAGAATGTACCCGCAACTGGACCAGAAGTATTGGAAGATGCAGTACCAACGATGTCACCACCACCCGCAGAACCTAGTGATGCTGTATCTGTTGCACCAATGCTCAGTTGGATAGTTTCGTTTGCGTCAGCACCTGCCTGCAGATCAACATTACCCAAAGTACCATCAAGGATGTTCAGGCCGTTGAACTTAGTAGTTTCGGAGATACGGTCGATCTCAGAAATCAGCTGCTGCACCTCTGCGTTCAGGGTAGAACGGTTAGCATCATCGTATGTACCGTTGGCAGACTGAATAGACAGCTCACGCATACGCTGTAGGATGTTAGTTGTCTCATCCAACGCACCTTCAGCAGTCTGGATCAGAGAGATACCATCGTTAGCATTTCGGATCGCCTGGTTCAGACCACGAATCTGAGAGGTAAAACGTTCAGAAATCGCCAGACCCGCTGCATCGTCGCCGGCAGAGTTGATACGCAGACCACTGGACAAACGTTCCATCGCCTGCGCCTGATCTCCCTGAGAGATCATCAGGTTACGCTGAGAGTTCAGCGACATAATGTTTGAGTTAATTACCATTGCCATGAGTTGTTCTCCTCATTATCAGCCGAGTCTGACCGGCTTTCATAAATTTTTTGCCATCTGCAACCCTGAAAATTTTCAAACAGGGAAGACAAGCTTGAGCAGGTTATCGACCAGAGACGGCAACGCTTTAGAAAAAAATTCAAATTTTTTCTGAATGCTTAAATAACCTCGTTGCTTTTTCTTATCGGCACACTCACACTGATCATTAATGGAATTTAACAGAGACATTCAAATGAGCGTTTTAGAACTGGCGGCACAAGCGCTAAAACAAGCAGAAGAGATGAAACAAGCTGCTGAACAAGATGACTGGAAAACAGTAGAAAACATCAAAGCCGCTCATTCAGATACCGTCAATTCAATAGCTATTGCTGATATCCCAGAAAAAGATGCCGCACAGGTTAGGCAAATGCTCATCGAAACCAAACGACTGAATCAAGTCACTGAGCAGTTGGCAGTTCAACACAAAGCCTCACTCGTTAAAGATAAACAAACCTTATCCAAAGCCAATAAAATGCAGAAAGCACTGGACGCATTCAAATAGATGTAGAAAAAGCTTATGGATTCACTCAGGCAACTCATTCAGCAAGACAGTAACCACAACCTTCTGGATCTGTTATCCAGCTTCTGCCAATGTGCGATTGCTATAGATGAACAAAGCAGGGTTATCTGGATCAGTGAGGCTTACCGTGAGCTAATCGAAATCCCCAATGACATGGAACCAATCGGTAAACCGATTGAGGAGCTATTACCCACAACACAAATGCCCATAGTGGTTAAAAGCGGCAAGCCTCTGTTTATCGATCTAATGCTCATCAATAATCGCTGGTGTGTTGTAACTAGGCTTCCGGTCCGTAACCCTGAGCAAAAAGTAATCGGTGCGATTGGCTTTGTCTTTTACGACGATCTGGACAGCCTGCAACCGTTGTTTGATAAATTCGCTCGCCTGAAACACAAATTTGAAGATGAGAAAATCATTCGCCCAAGTCGTTATGAGCTTGACGATATGATCGGAAGCTCTGTGGCAACTCAGCAACTCAGGAGACAAGCACTCAGAGCTGCTCAGCTTGATACTACTCTGCTTCTTCTTGGTGAAACAGGTACCGGGAAGGAACTGCTTGCTCAGGGGATTCATCATGCTTCACACCGTAATAGCGGACCTTTTGTAGGCATAAATATGGGCGCCCTGCCGGAATCTCTAGCCGAAGCCGAATTATTCGGTACTGCCCCTGGTGCTTTCACCGGTGCAGACCGAAAAGGACGAACAGGCAAAATACTGCTAGCTGATGGCGGCACACTGTTCCTCGATGAAATTGCCGAGATGCCGCTGCCGATGCAAGCAAAACTGCTACGAGTCCTGCAGGAACGAGAAGTAGAAGCACTTGGCTCCAACAGCCTTAAAAAAGTCGATGTGCGTATCATCACAGCAACCTCCAAAGACCTGATGAAGCAAGTGGAGGCTGGCGAGTTCCGTGAAGACCTTTATTACCGTTTGAACGTACTGCCTATTAAACTGCCTCCGTTAAGAGAGCGTATTGATGATATCCATGAGTTGGCAACATATTTGTTAGCAAAGATTCAGAAGCAATCACAACTGCCTGAACTCCAGCTATCGAAGCAAGCACTGGACTGGTTATGCTGTTACAGCTGGCCCGGCAATATCCGTGAATTACGTAACCGTCTGGAAAGAGGCTGTGTAATGGCAGAAGGCGAAATGATCTGCCCCGAAGATCTCGGGGCATTTGATGACCTGCCTGACAAATCACATATCTCTACTCCTTCCGATTTAAAAAGCATTAAACGCGATACCTCTGTCCGATCTATCCAACAAGCCATACAGCAATGCAATGGCAATAAAACTGAAGCTGCCAAGGTACTGGGCATTTCAAGAGCCAGCTTATACCAACACCTGAAAAACACATGATAAATTATGTCTATTTTTTTAGACACAAAAAGCGTAGCCGTCTAATTATAGAGACACTTATGCAGAACCCCTAAAAGCAAATATCACTTTTCATATTGTTTTATAAGGCTTTTTGTTTTTTGGACAGGCACTTGCTATTACAAAGAAAAAAATAATAAGTGATAAAACCATGAACAACAGTAAAGTCATCTCCGCAGAACTTGCCGCTAACTTAATCAAAGCAAACGATACAATTGTTACGGGTGGGTTTATCGGTATCGGTTTTGCCGAAACCCTAGCCAAAGCCATCGAAGAACGATTCCTGGAAACCGGCCAACCTAATAACCTCTGCTTGTTTTATGCTGCCGGCCAGGGCGATGGAATCAGCCGCGGTCTGAATCACTTTGGCCATGAAGGCATGGTCAGGCGCGTAATTGGCGGCCATTGGGGACTTGCTCCCACGCTGGGTAAACTTGCCATTGAAAACAAGATCGAAGGTTACAACCTACCTCAGGGCGTCATCTGCCATATGTTCCGTGATATAGCTGCTGGAAAACCTGGCACCTTATCCAAGGTAGGCTTGCACACGTTCGTTGATCCTCGCATTGAAGGCGGCAAAATCAATAGCCGGAGCCAAGAAGATCTGGTACAGGTGTTTGATATCAATGGAGAAGAAGCACTTCTCTACAAACATCTGCCATTAAATGTTGCTCTTTTACGTGGCACTACAGCAGATAAGAAAGGCAACATTTCCATGGAGAAGGAAGCCTTACCGCTTGAAGCTTTGTCCATAGCGCAAGCAGTCAAGAACAGTGGTGGACTGGTTATCGTTCAGGTAGAACAGATGACCGCTCAGCATAAACTCACACCGGATCGCATCCGAATCCCCGGCATTCTTGTCGACCATATTGTGCTTTCCGCACCTGATGATCATCCTCAAACCTTTGCTGAGAATTTCAATCCCGCATACACAGGTGATATCCGGCTTTCTGAAAGTAAAACCGAACCGGTACCTATGAGCGTTCGTAAAATCATTGCCCGCCGTGCATTGATGGAATTACAGAAAAACGCAGTCGTAAATTTAGGCATCGGCATGCCGGAAGCGATTGCAGACGTTGCCGCTGAAGAAAACAAAATTGACGACTTCACACTTACCGTTGAACCCGGTGGCATTGGTGGCCAACCCGCAAGCGGATTAAGTTTCGGCGCGGTCAGCAATGCTGACTGTATTGTCGACCAACCCGCCCAATTTGATTTTTATGATGGCGGCGGGCTTGATCAAGCATTTCTGGGCCTTGCTGAGACCTGCATGGAAGGCCACGTAAACGTGAGCAAATTCGGGCCGAAGCTCGCAGGCTCTGGTGGTTTCATAAACATCACTCAGAACACTCAAGATGTTTATTTTCTGGGCACGTTCACATCGGGCAAGCAGGAAATAGAAATCAATGACCAAGGCCTTAAAGTAATAAAGAATGGCTCACTCAGAAAATTCAAAAAAGCTGTGGAGCAAATCACCTTCAACGGTGAATATGCAATGCAATGCCAACAGAGAGTCACCTTCATTACCGAACGCGCTGTTTTCAGACTTACACCTGCGGGCATAAAACTTACGGAAATAGCTCCGGGCATTGATTTGCAAAAAGACATTCTGGACCAAATGGACTTTACGCCATTGATTGATGATGACGTACAACCAATGGATGAACGTATTTTTAGGAACCGTCCAATGCGACTTGATCACCCTGGCAGCCGTCCAATGTCGCAAATGCGCTCGCTCATGAAACAAGTTTTGAACAAAGCCGATCTTAAGGCTGATGTTGCGGAGCTGACTTCAGCTTCAGCAGGATAGCCCCCCCTTTCACCCACAGGGCAGCTCAATAGAGTTCAGCCAGACACGCAGTGCGGCGTTATTGTTTAAAGGCTAACTCATACTGCCCTAACGAGGGTTTTTACAGTCGATTTCTGCGGCATCCCGCCTACTTTTCGCTTTGGCAGACAGTTCTATGCAAGAAGAACTTAAGCCGACCCTCCGGGTGTTTTTTCACAATAAAGAAACCTCGATGAATTAAGATTCGCAATAATCAATAACCCACACAATACTTAAGGGGTTATCAACTCAAGTTTTAATGCGCCATAAGATCATCCCAAAATATGAAACAGCTCACGCTTGTCCGACATGCAAAATCCAGCTGGAAACATCCAGAACTTTCAGACTTCGACCGCCCACTGAATAAACGCGGTAAAAATGATTTGCCTGATATGGCTGAGCGCCTTGTTCAGCACAACATCATCCCAGACCGACTTATTACCAGTGGGGCCAATCGGGCATTAAAAACAGCCACTGCCATTCAAACCAGATTAGGGCTCCCTGATGATAATTTTCTGATTCAGGCAGAGATGTATGAATCCTGCAGCGAAACATTGCTGTACCTATTACAGAATTCACCTGACCATATCCGGCACATTATGCTGGTGGGGCATAACCCGGGGCTTGAGATGTTAGGTTTTTATCTCAGTCAACAGACAATAGAGAAATTCCCTACCGCTGCTGTAATGAACCTGCACTTGAGCATAAAAAACTGGCAAGAGCTGGCTGAAGGCTGTGGTACAATTGCGCTGTTTGATTACCCCAAAAAGCACCAACCATTCCCCGGATAATCAGCACGCAATCAGCTGAACTTACACCCTGTTACAGGACAAAGCGTGGATCTCTACCTTCAGTCATTAATCTTTACTGCAGATATTGTAGCCCCGATTTTTTTCATCGTTTTTCTTGGCTATCTACTTAAACGTGTAGCATTGATAGATGATAACTTTATCAACACTGCTTCAAAGTTAGTGTTCGTGATTACTCTGCCAGCTCTGGTGTTTATGTCTATCTCCAGAACTGATTTCCATGCGGTATTTAATCCAGAGCAGCTCAGTTTTGTGGTCGGAGGCACTCTCGTCAGTTTCGTCGCACTTTGGGCCGCCGCCAAGCACTGGATAAATAAACCAGAAGATCTGGGGGTATTCATTCAGGGAGCTTTTAGAAGCAACTACGGCATTATTGGACTTGCCGTCAGCTTCAATCTTTTTTCAGATTCAGGATTAGCCCAGGCATCAATCCTCTTAGCCTTGGTTATCCCGTTATTTAACGTACTCTCTATCGTTGCATTAACTATTCCCGCGCACCGGAGTGGCTCTTCCAGCATTGGCAGCACCTTTGCTGAAATACTCAAAAACCCGTTAATCATTGCTGTCCTTCTCGCTCTGCCTTTCTCATATTTTGGGTTTCAGTTACCGGAACTTGTACAAAAAACCGGCCGCTACTTTGCCAACCTGACCTTACCACTGGCGCTACTGGCCATCGGTGGTTCTCTTAACCTAGCAAGCCTACGCAGCACTTCAGCACCCGCCACCTGGGCCACTGCAGCGAAATTAGTGATTATGCCCTTTGTACTCACCATTGCAGCATGGCTTTATGGATTTCGCGGCCAAGATCTCACTATGCTTATGGTTCTGTTCGGCTGCCCTACAGCTGCTGCCAGCTTTGTTATGGCAAAAGCCATGGGGGGAAACGCAGAATTAGCCGCTAATATTATCCTGATGACAACCTTAGGCTCTGTACTCACTCTAAGTGGCGGGATATATATTATGAGAGTTGTGGGCGTTATCTGATCGGGCAAAGCGAGGGCAAATATGTTTAATTTTTTTAAGAGCGATCGGCTGGCAAAAGCTTACAAAGCAATTGAAAGCGATAATCTGGAACAGCTTGCAAATATACTCAAGAAAATAGAGCCATCAGAACTAAATACTGTCGTATCTGATCAAATCCCCTCTCTGGCTGAACACTGCGTCTTATCTTCTAATCCAAAGGCTCTTAAACTGGTTTTAGAACATGGCGCTTCAGCTGACCTAACTCCAGAAACAAAAGCTGTAAACAGCCTCTATAGCCTAGCCTTGCAACAAAAAGCCAGCCACGCCCTGCTCAGTCCATTACTCAGCCATGGCAATGAAGCTAATATGCAGCAACTGATGCTGGAATGCTTCGAGTCTAATGACGACCAACACCGAATGTTAAACATCTCACTCTTGATGCAACATGGCGCAGCTATAGACAACGACATTGTGCATTTAGCGATGGAAACTGAAAATTTACCACTGATAAACTTCCTGTTTAATTCTGGGGCCAACTTGCCAGACGATATTCAGGACAAGGGGTATAAAGAAGAGGTGGTAGCTTATGCACAAAAGTGCGTTGAAGACTTGAAGATTAGAGAGATGTTTTTAAGATAATGACACTGGGGTTTGAATGCCTAAAGCAGGAATATCTATTTTTGGGCAACGATCCATAACCACACTCAACCCAGCTGCTTCGGCCCTCTGCTTGGCTTCATGATTGATTACGCCCAGTTGCATCCAAACTGATTTCGCTCCAACAGTGATAGCTTCATCCACCACATCACCCGCAGCCTCACTGTTTCTGAAGATATCCACCAGATCAATCTTGCATTCTATATCCGCAAGGTGAGCAT
>JASBRM010000039.1 GCA_030149405.1 Neptuniibacter sp.
ACATCTTACCGGCACCGAACAGGTCACCCACCACGCTCATGCCGTCCATCAATGGGCCTTCAATTACATGAAGTGGGCGTTCGTGGTTTTGACGTGCTTCTTCGGTGTCGTCTTCGATAAATTCGGTGATACCTTTAACCAGAGCATGCTCAAGACGTTTGTTAACGTCCCACTCGCGCCACTCTTGCGCTTTGGTATCTTCTTGTTGGGAGCCATCACCTCGGTATTTCTCGGCAATATCCAACAGGCGTTCTGTGCCATCTTCACGGGTGTTCTGGATAACGTCTTCTACCGCTACACGCAGTTCTTCCGGCAGGTCATCGTAGATCGCCAGCTGACCTGCGTTCACGATACCCATATCCATACCTTGCTTGATGGCGTGGTATAGGAATACACAGTGGATCGCTTCACGTACCGGGTTGTTACCACGGAAGGAGAAGGATACGTTGGAAACACCACCAGAGATTTTAGCGTATGGCAGGTTCTGTTTAATCCAGCCAGTAGCCTGAATAAAGTCGACTGCGTAGTTGTTGTGCTCTTCGATACCGGTTGCTACCGCAAAGATGTTCGGGTCGAAGATGATATCTTCCGGTGGGTAGCCCACTTTATCGACAAGGACACGGTAGGAGCGTTCACAGATCTCTATCTTACGTTCGTAAGTATCTGCCTGACCTGTTTCGTCAAAGGCCATGACAACTACAGCGGCACCGTAGCGGCGAAGTTTTTTCGCTTGCTCGATAAAGTTCTCTTCGCCTTCTTTAAGGCTGATCGAGTTAACAACCCCTTTTCCCTGGATGCACTGAAGGCCGGCTTCGATAACGTCCCACTTAGAGGAGTCGATCATGATTGGTACGCAAGCGATGTCTGGCTCAGACGCGATCAGGTTAAGGAACTTAACCATAGCTGCGTGAGCATCCAACATGCCTTCGTCCATGTTGATATCGATAATCTGGGCACCGTTCTCAACCTGTTGGCGAGCTACATCCAGTGCTGTTTCGTAGTCCTGTTCTTTGATCAGGCGTTTGAACATCGCAGAACCGGTAACGTTGGTACGCTCACCCACGTTAACGAATAGGGTGTCTTCACCAATGTTCATTGGCTCAAGACCAGACAGGCGACACTCGACTGGAAGTTCTGGAAGCTGACGTGGGGCTGCTTTCTCGGCTGCTTCACGAATCGCTTTGATGTGTGCTGGGGTCGTACCACAGCAACCACCGATAATATTCAGGAAGCCTGACTGTGCCCATTCGCCGATCTCTTCAGCCATCTGTTCTGGCGTTTCATCGTAACCACCAAAGGCGTTTGGCAGGCCTGCGTTAGGGTGAGCAGAAACGTGAGTCTCTGAGATACGAGACAGTTCTTCCACGTACTGACGCAGCTCTTTAGGGCCTAACGCACAGTTAAGACCAACAGAGATTGGCTTAGCATGGCGAACGGAGTTCCAGAATGCTTCGGTTGTCTGACCAGACAGCGTACGACCGGATGCATCGGTGATTGTACCGGAGATCATGACTGGCAGACGGATATCGTTTTCTTCGAAGTAAGTTTCTACCGCGTAGATCGCCGCTTTAGCATTTAGGGTATCGAAGATGGTTTCGATCAGGATGATATCAGAGCCACCCTCAATCAAACCGTCGATCGATTCTGTGTACGCTTCAACCAGTTCATTAAACGAAACGTTACGATAGGCTGGATCGTTTACATCGGGAGAGATAGAGCAAGTACGGTTTGTGGGGCCAAGCACACCTGCTACATAGCGTGGGCGATCCGGTGTTTCGGCTGTAATTTCGTCACAGGCTTCGCGAGCAAGACGTGCTGCTTCTACGTTGATCTCACGGCTGAGTGATTCCATCTCGTAATCAGCCATGGCGATCTGAGTCGCGTTGAAGGTGTTGGTTTCAAGAATATCTGCACCAGCGAGCAGATAATCTTTGTGGATCTGTTTGATGATCTCAGGTTTAGTCAGTACCAGCAGGTCGTTGTTACCTTTAACCTCAATATGCCAGTCCGCAAAACGTTCGCCACGGTAATCCGCTTCTTCAAGTTTGTAATCCTGAATCATCGTGCCCATACCGCCATCCAGAATCATGATGCGGTTTTTTAGGCTGTCGGAAAGGATTTCGGTAAGCGTTTTATCGGTCACTGCAAACTACCTGACTATCAACTGAAAAATAAAAAAGAGCGCTATTGTAAATCAAATGCTTACAGATGTGTGTGAGTAAAGTTAATGACTTTATGAAAGTGGCTCAATTAGGCTTGGTTACTACGTTTGAGAGAGTCTTCTTGTGCTAAAGGATAGGATGAAAAACCTTAAAATTACGTTTTATGGTGGTAAAATTGGCCGCCCTGATGGGGTTGTATATACATTTAGCAATTCTCTGGTTAATTTTTGCCGCCAAATCTTGTATTATGTGCGCCGCAAAAAAGCTGGAAGTAAAACCAGCGGATAAAAACAGAGGCTATAGCGGGCCACAATCTCGCGAATAGTGGCGTTAGAGTCGTTCAATATTGAAACAATCGATATTGAAAGGCAGTGGGGAAAACCGGGTAATCCCTGGTATAGATGAGCAAACGCAGGTTTTATTTTTATGCTGCAGACAATGTTGAAGTGCAAGCTACACCGAGTAACAGTTACACACGCAGAACTTCACTACGAAGGTTCCTGTGCGATTGATGGTGTACTGCTTGATAAATCAGGTATTCGTGAATACGAACTGATCCACATTTACAATATTAACAATGGCGAACGTTTTACTACGTACGCGATTCGTGCCGAAGAAAACAGCGGCATAATCTCCGTTAATGGTGCGGCTGCACACAAAGCAAGTAAAGGTGATCTGCTGATCATCGGTTCTTATGTGCAACTGGACGAAAAAGAAGTTGAAGAACACCAGCCAACGCTTTGCTATTTCGAAAATGCAAAGGCAGATGGTGGCGTGGGTGCCAGCGATGAAGAGCTGCACAAGCGTAATGTTCTGACGGGTATGAAACGGGCAATTCCTGTTCAACCAAAAGATATCTGATTTTCAGATCTGGATTCACAAAAAAGCCACCCAATTGGGTGGCTTTTTTTATCTGTTTCTAGCTAACAGTGATTATTAACTGAATGCGTCAGCAAGTTTTTGGTAACTCTCGTAACGTTTCTGGAAACTGTAGGTCACTGCCACCGCCAGAATTTCATCCACATCGTAATAATTTGCCTGGTTTTCCAGAATTTCACGACATTGCTCCGGCGTGCCGGTAACCATACTGTCGCGGGTTACATCAAAGTATTCCTGATCAGATACGGGAAGCTTCTTATACAGATCCATACACTCTTCGGGTGGTTTAATGCCTTCTCGAATACCGTGACGATGGGCCTGAACTTTCCAGTAGGTATGCGAAGCCGCAAGCAGTTTTGCTTCCTCGGCGGTATCCGCACAGATTACTGCACTGGAGATCATCGCCTGAGCAGAGGTCATCGCTGAGTTCGGACGAGGGCGGAACATCTTGCGATAGCGCTGGATAATATCGGCAGGGCGTTCATGAGTACCGATAAACAGCGCGAGTACAAACCCCAGACCCATTGATCCGGCCAGTTCGATACTGCCGTCACTGGAACCCAGCGTCCAGATTTCCGGCTGACCGACACCATTCGGTGTGGTTTCCAGCCCTGCAAACGGACTGTTTTCCGGAGTACGTTCATCAATGAAGCCGGTCAGTGCTTCCAGCAGGTAAGGGAAATGTTGTGGTTCGCTTGGATAATTAGGGTAGGCCAAGGCCATTGTTGATTGTTCTGCACCACCCGGAGCGCGGCCTACACCCAGATCAATACGACCAGGGAAAAAGGCTTCCAGAGTCCGAAACACTTCCGCTACTTTGTATGGGCTGTAGTGTGAGAGCATCACACCGCCGCTACCTACACGGATATTCTGGGTATTGGCGGCAATCTGGCCAATTACAATTTCTGGGGCCGGGCTCGCATAAGAGGGCGTCGCGTGGTGTTCGGCAATCCAGTAGCGCTCATAACCCATCTCATCAGCTAGTTGCGCAAGCTTAACTGTGTCATTCAGAGCATGAGCCTGGGTTTTACCATCGTGAACCGGAGATTGATCTACGATGCTCAGTTTCAGGTCTTTCATAAGCTCACTCCTGCCGCAGCGTATTCAGCTATGGCGTTGTCCTGTTCAGCACTGGCACCGGAAATACCAATCGCTCCAATTTGCACACCATCGACTGTGATTGGCAGACCGCCCGGGAAACCGATCAGACCTCCGTTAGAGAGATCCATTCCGGTCAGCTTTTCTTCGCGAATCAGTTCACCAAATGTGCCTGAAGGCAGAGGGAAGAGCGTTGAGGTTTTAGCTTTAGAAACTGCAACGTCTACAGAACCCAGAAAGGCATTATCCATGCGGGCGAAGGTTTTCAGGTGCGCACCGTTATCCGTAACGGCAATACATACATTAACGCCAAGCTCTTCCGCTTTTTCGATGGCGCGGGAAATCAGAGTATTGGCATGGCTAAGTGACATCGTATTCATTATTTCTCTTCCATCTTTTTCATTCGGTACGCGAGGGTTGGGCGTGATACACCTAATACTCTTGCGGCTTCGGACACATTGCCGTTGGCTTTATCCAGAGCGTAATCCAGGAATTTTTGTTCGATCTCTTCAAGGGATTCACAGGCGTTTAAGGCTGATTCAATCCAGTCATTCGACTCGCTATGAGCGGCCTCATCATCTACGTCCACAAGGTGACCATCGGCTGACAGTGTCTGGGTGGCATTAAAGCCCAATGTCGGGAACAGAGATGATGCACTGATCTCTTCGCCGTTATCCGTGAGGATCAAGGCACGTTCGATCAGGTTTTCCAGTTCACGTACATTGCCCGGCCAGTCGTATTTCATCATCGCCTGCATCGCCAAGCCGGATAAACCTGCTGTACGTTTGCTGTAATAAGCGTGGTATTTCTCCAGAAAGTGTTCGATCAGCATCGGCAGATCTTCCGGGCGCTCACGCAGCGGTGGAATATTGATTGGGTAAACATTCAAACGGTAATAAAGATCGGCTCTAAAACGGCCCTCTTTTACGGCTTCTTCAAGCGATTCGTTGGTTGCTGCAACCACACGGACATCAATGTTGCGGGTCTGGTTATCGCCAACACGTTCCAGTTCACCTTCCTGTAGCACTCGCAGCAGAGCAGCCTGTGCGCGGGGTGAAAGCTCAATTACTTCATCCAGAAAAATGGTACCCAGGTGGGCGCGTTCAAACTTACCAGGGCGAGATTGTGTCGCACCGGTAAAAGCACCTTTCTCAACCCCAAATAGCTCAGATTCAATCAAGTCGGGTGGAATCGCGGCGCAGTTAACGGCGACGAATTTGTTCTCGTTGCGATTACTGCCATCGTGAATAGCGCGGGCAACCAGTTCTTTCCCTACACCGGTTTCACCCAATAACAGCACAGTGACATTCGCTTCTGCTGCACGATTCGCCAGCTTACAAATCTGCTGATAACCGGGCGACTGACCGCGAAAATTACCTAAAGTGGATTTCTTATCCACCTTGTGACGCAATACAGAGATCTGGGATTGCAGCTCGTATAATTCTTCAATAACTGACGAACGACGGAAGTACTCGCGATAGGCATCCACATCCTCCCACTCTTCAGCCGGTTTTCCTACGATGAGGCAGGAGCTGTCGCCAGAGCCACGGCAGGTAATCTCTTTAAACAGGATCTCTCGTCCCAGCAGGGCAGAGGTAAAGGCACTGGCCTGGCCGACAAGGCTCCAGCAAACCGGTTCATCTAGCATACCCAGCTCGGTCAGGAACATTTCTGCTTCATATGATTCATGCATCACATATTCTGCGTAGAAATGCCCGCTGTCCTGATCTACTTCCAGGCGTTGTTCATCTATACGGACCATGCCTTTGAGGGAGTGCAGACCAAAACCGGTGCGAATAAGATCGATAGGGTCCTTGGAATTGCTCAGGCGCAGAGCGAGTTGGGCATCTTTCTTACCCATGCTGTAACCCAGACGCATAAAGAAGCCTTTGGCACGCTCCTGACCGAGAGTATCAATCTGTTCCTTACGAAACTCAGCCAGCGCAATCAGCTGTAATAACAGCATGCGTTGTTCATCAAACCAGATCTGGCCATCTTCTTCTTTAAAGCGGATCTGCTGACACAGTTGTTGTTCTATAGGTAGGGTGAAAGCGTCCATCAGCTCAACTCCGAAATCTTTTATTTGATTTTATTAGATCTCGTATACTAAATTTACAGTCAATATTGAGAAGTTAAATCCTGAATATGGGATTTGAAAAATGGACTACCACAATCTTTATCTTTTCGTGAAAGTGATTGAGCGGGGCAGCTATATATCAGCCGCTCAGGAACTTGATATGCCGACCTCAACATTGAGCCGGCGTATTCAACAATTGGAAGAACAACTGGGTTACCAGTTGTTGTACCGCAGTGCGCGTAAACTGTCCCTGACAGAAGCCGGGGCTTTATTCTATCGACGCTGTCAGCCACTCTATGATGAGTTGGTGGAAGCGACTGAAGGTCTTGAAGGTGAACTGACTTCACCAAAAGGCAGTCTTAAAGTCACCGCTCCTATTAGTCTTGCCAATGAGTTGCTGAACCCCTGGTTCTTTGAATTTATGGAACAGTATCCGGGCATAGATCTGGATCTGCTGCTAGTGAACCGTAATATTGACCTCAAAGAAGAGGGTATTGATATAGCCTTCAGGATCGGTGAGATCAAAATACCGGACTGGATCGCCCGGGATATGTTTACCTCCAACTTCAGTCTCTGTGCCAGCCCTAAAATCATCACAGAATTAGGGCATCCGGAATCACTGGATGATCTGAACAACTTCCCACTGATTGTTTCGCGGCGCTCACCAGAATGGAGGTTTCACGACCCGCAGGGTGAAGTGCATCAATTTCGTGGAAAACCACGCCTGACATTTGATGAGCTGCGGGGTGCTATGGAAGCTGCTGAAGCTGGAATAGGCATAGCTAACCTGCCTGATTATGTAGTGGGTGAAGCCCTGACAATGGGTCGATTGGTTACTGTTTTGCCGCATTACCGACCTTTTGAGCGTGAAGTGAAAATGGTCTACCCTCATCGCCAGTACCTGCCGGCTAAGGTGCGTTTGTTTATCAGCTTTATCATGGAGAAAGTGGAAGCGGAGCGAGCGGCATTCTCAGCTTAATGAACTTAAGGTGGATTACTTTAGTTCTCACCTTGCAAGCGCTAGTCAGAGCAGGTAAATTGGCGCGCAAAGTTTATTGATTAATTAACTCATTAGGAGTCGCGCGTGGAACTCGCTTGTCTAGACCTTGAAGGTGTACTGATCCCTGAAATCTGGATCGCTTTTGCTGAAGAAACTGGTATCGAAGAGCTAAAAGCGACTACACGTGATATTCCATGCTACGACGAGCTGATGCAGCAGCGTCTGCGCATTCTGGATGAGCACGGTCTGAAGCTGCCACAGATTCAGGAAACGATCAGCAAGCTGGAACCACTGGAAGGTGCGGTTGAGTTTGTTAACTGGTTACGCGAACGTTTTCAGGTTGTGATCCTGTCTGACACATTCTACGAGTTCTCTCAGCCACTGATGCGTCAGTTGGGTTTCCCAACTCTGCTGTGCCACAAACTTGAAGTAAATGAAGAAGGCCGTATCACTGACTACACGCTGCGTCAGAAAGATCCTAAGCGTCAGTCAGTGCGTGCATTCCAGCTGCTGAACTACCGTGTAATTTCTGCGGGTGATTCTTATAACGACACGACAATGCTGAAGCAGGCTGAAGCAGGTATCCTGTTCCACGCTCCAGACAATGTAATTGCTGAATTCCCTCAGTTCCCAGCTGTTCATACCTACGAAGATCTGAAGAAAGAGTTCATCAAAGCGAGTAACCGCGATCTGACTCTTTAAGATTCGCTCAGTTTTAAGCGACTTGATAAGAAAAAAGCGAAACCTTAGGGTTTCGCTTTTTTTGTGGGTGCTTCTTTTGTAAGTACGACCTGGATTTTACTGACTTCGTAGCCCATACCCAGATAAAACTGACGGGCATCTGCACGAATTTCATTAGCGCGAACACGCACTATGTCAGCATACTGAAATAACCATGCTTCAGCGGCGTTAACCAAGCCTTTTCCGAGCCCAAAACCACGCATTTCCTCCAAAACAACGAGACTCACAATTTCTCCTTGAATCCCTTCAGCTAAACGCGTATCAATAATGGCACCCACACAGCCTAAGACCTTGTTATTTCTTTCAGCAACAAAGACCTCGCCCCTGGAATTACGCAGGGCTTCAATATTACTTAAAAGAGAATGTTCAGTATGGCTGTAACCCAACTGCTCCATGAGTGGAAGAAGAGTTGGCAAATCATTAACTTCGAACGTGCGGATTATAAGGTTCATCCGCTAACTATAGTTCATCAGCCAACTATAGTTCATCAGCTGGGTCGCCTTCATCACATTTTTTACACTTCAGCTCAAAGCCAAGCATAGATTGACGACCTTCTTCAGTGGTTACCCAGGGGCGATTAGTCCAGGGCGGGTTATGGCGCACATGCTGGAAATGACCACAAGCTAGCTCAGCTACCCAGTGGTCTTCTTCATCTTTGTGGTATCCGGAGATGGGTTGATGCATGGAATGAGATTAATCTCTGTCGCCCCAGATTTTCTTAGCCGCGGCAGCAGCACGAAGTTTGTCTTTCTTGCTCATGCGTTTACCTTTAACCGGAGCGGCACCTTTTTTCTTTTTCAGTTCTTCCGGTACTTCATCACTGCGTTCAAATCCTTGAACCTGTTCACGAGTGACTTTTTGCTTGATCCGCTTTTCAATCACTTTAAAGTGGCTGTCACTCTCGTGATCAATAAAGGAAAGTGCTAAACCCACTTCACCAGCACGACCCGTTCGACCTATGCGGTGAACATAGTCAGATGGAGAACGGGGCAGGTCATAGTTCAGTACACAGGGCAGATTAGGAATATCGATACCACGGGCAGCCAGATCCGTTGCCACAAGGACCTTACATTTACCGGATTTAAAATCGGCTAAAGCTCCGGTTCGTTCAGTCTGGCTTAGATCTCCATGTAAAGCTTTTGCAGCTATGTCAGCACGAGATAGTTTCAGTATCACATTGTTTGCTGTGCGTTTGCTGGCAACAAAGATCAGGACCTGCTTCCAGTTTTCTGTTTTGAGTAGATGCTTCAACAGCATGGTGCGGTTAGTACGGTCAACTTCAATTGCACGCTGTTCAAGTTTTTCAGGAATAGTGGCTTCCTGTTTGATAGTGATCTCGACAGGGTCTACCAAAATTTCGTCTGTGAGTTCACGAACACCCTTAGGGAAGGTGGCAGAGAACAGTAGGTTCTGACGCTGATCTGGCAGTTCATCGAGAATATCATCCAGCTCATCCGCAAAACCCAGATCGAGCATTCGATCCGCTTCATCCAGGACCAGAGTGTGAACAGCACGAAAATCGATCGCATTGCGTTTATAGAGATCGATTAATCGCCCCGGAGTGGCCACCACAATATCGCAGCCACCCCGCATCGCCTGCATCTGAGGATTAATCGAAACACCACCATAAACAGCCAGAGATTTGAATTTCTGAGGGAAGTACTTTGCATATTGCCTGATGGCCTCCTCAACCTGAACGGCCAGTTCACGTGTAGGGACCAGCACCAGAACATGAGTAAGGTTGCCACGGGGTTTTAACCCGTCTTTTAACCGTTCCAGTATGGGTAAAACAAAACCTGCGGTTTTACCGGAACCGGTCTCAGCAGCTGCGAGAATATCACTACCCGTAAGCGTGGCCGGAATCGCTTTTTCCTGTATTGGGGTAGGTTGCTCATAACCCAGATCTGTCAGGGCGTTGAGTAAAAAGTCCGAAAGTCCAAGAGAGGAAAAAGGCATATAAAGGCTGATATCCAGATGAAAAGAAAGTGGATGCGTATTGTACGTGAATTAACGATAAATAGGGGCAGCAGAAAAAATTTCAAAAAAACTGATCTGTTTTGTGAACTGTTTCGTAGAGCGCACTGGGTCTCCACTCATAGGACTCTACTCATAGGATTAGTGAGGGCTGGCAGTTGAAGCATATAAATAAAAATCTAATAAAGCGTGTGCATGGGAAGATCATTAACAAAGGCAGAAGGGTCAGCGATAAAAATCATTTTTTAGCAGGGCTATACGCACATGTAGACGCCGATGAATTTATGATCGCTGTTTCCGATGCCTATAACTTTGTGAAGCTGGATTTCAATGAAGAGTTTCAATTTGAGTATGTATCTAAAGATTCTGACGAAGCATTTCATCGCAAGATAAGGGCTTTGGATAGTAGGTATTAATTCGTATTAAATTTCATTGTTATTCTTCAGTAGTTTTTTACATTCAGGAGATGTAGTGCATGGATCGTGTCAGCTCTTTGCTTGAGACAATGTCTTTGAAAGTTAAATTAATGATCATGGTGGTGATCCCTCTAATACTGATGACGGTATTTGCGACTATTTTGGCTTCTTTCGCCTGGTCGGATAAACAAGCCTACCAAAAGATGGAAAAGGTCACCGACTTTGCCGTTATTTCCAGCAAATTGGTGCATGAGCTTCAAAAAGAAAGGGGAATGACCGCAGGGTTTATTGGCAGTAAAGGCGCTAAATTTGGAGATAAGCTGGTTGTACAAAGGAAAACAACCGACGCAAAAATCCAATTAGCTGAACAGTCTTTGCAGAACCTGGATCTCAGCGAAATGGATGAGACATTTAATACTAAGCTGCAGCAGGTTCAGACTGAATTAGCTAAACGCAACGATAAAAGAGCTCTAATTGATGGCCAATCCCTCCCGCTTGGTCAAGCGCTTGGTTATTACACCAATATAAACAGCATTTTCCTCAGTTTGGTTTCTGATCTTTCTAAAATCAGCAATGATCCTCAACTGGCCAATATGGCTACCGCATACACAAACTTCTTGCAGAGTAAGGAAAGAGCAGGCATTGAGCGAGCAGTGTTAGCTAATGTGTTCAGTAAAAATGAATTCGGTAATTTGTATAACCGCTTTATCAAGCTGGTAAATACACAAGAGAACTACATTAACGTTTTCCTCTCACTGGCACCTGAAAATATTTCTGACTATTACTTCAAGGCTATGGAAAATGAGGTGATCACTGAAGTTGAAGTCATGCGCAGTGTTGCAATGGAAAAGGCGACTGTTGGTAATTTTGATATTGAACCTACCTTCTGGTTTGAGAAACAGACTCAGAAAATCAACATCCTGAAAGATATTGAAACCTACATAGAAGATACTTTAATCACTAAAGTTAAAAGCT
>JASBRM010000041.1 GCA_030149405.1 Neptuniibacter sp.
CGAACCAGGCATCCATACCTACTTTTTCAACTTCCAGAGCGACCTTCTCGATCAGCTCAGGTGTATTCGGGTGCAGTTGCTGAGTTTCCTTATGGATAAACAGCGCAATTGGAACACCCCAGGTACGCTGACGGGATACACACCAATCCGGGCTCTGCTCAACCATCGCTTCAATACGGTTCTGGCCCCAACCTGGGAACCATTCCACACCTTTGATCGCTTCCAGAGCATCTTTCTTCAGCCCTTTCTCTTCCATGCTTACGAACCATTGTGGTGTCGCACGGTAGATCAGTGGCGTTTTGGTACGCCAGCAGTGCGGATAGCTGTGCTGGAATTTATGTTCCAGAACCAGCTTGTTGTTTTCCTGCAACAGGGCAACAACTTTGTCATCTACTTTGTAAACATGCTCGCCCGCAAATACGCCAGCACCTTCACCCAGTACACCAGAAGCGTTTACCAGATTCAACGTACCGATACCGTATTTACGACCGACTTCAAAGTCTTCCACACCATGATCCGGTGCGGTATGTACTGCACCTGTACCTGCATCCAGAGTAACGTGGTCACCCAGAATTACTGGAACAGTGCGCTCATAGAACGGGTGCTGCAGTTCAAAGCTTTCCAGAGCCTGACCCTTACAACGACCAACGATGCTGTACTCTTCAACGCCGTAACGCTTCATTGCATCTTCAACCAGGCCTTCAGCCAGTAGAATACGCTCTGCGCCCAAACCAAGATCCAGCTGAACCAGCACGTAATCCAAATCACCACCCAGAGATACCGCCTGATTCGATGGAAGTGTCCAAGGCGTTGTGGTCCAGATAATGACAGAGGCTTGACCTTCGCCGCTCAGACCTTCGAATTTAGACAGGAAACCGTCCTGATCTACCGGGGTGAAACGTACGT
This sequence comes from Neptuniibacter sp., assembly GCA_030149405.1. Lineage (GTDB taxonomy): Bacteria > Pseudomonadota > Gammaproteobacteria > Pseudomonadales > Balneatricaceae > Neptuniibacter. The sequence continues at coordinate 907 of JASBRM010000041.1, forward strand.
CAATCGCAGTAGAGGTTTTATCCTGATACTCAACTTCCGCTTCAGCCAGTGCAGAACCACCTACCACACTCCAGTAAACCGGCTTAAAGCCTTTCACCAAATGGCCGTTTTCAGCGATTTTACCCAGCGCACGGATGATGTTCGCTTCGGTATCGAAGTTCATGGTCAGATATGGGTTATCCCAATCACCGAACACACCCAGGCGGATAAAGTCTTTCTTCTGACCTTCAACCTGACGCTTAGCGTAGTCACGGCATTTCTGACGGAAATCTTTATGCGACAGTTTTACACCCGCCTTGCCATGCTTAGTCTCAACCTTATGTTCGATTGGCAGACCGTGGCAGTCCCAACCCGGCACGTATGGCGCGTCAAATCCACTCATTGTTTTGGATTTGATGATGATGTCTTTCAGAATTTTGTTAACTGCATGACCAATGTGAATATCACCATTAGCGTATGGAGGGCCATCGTGCAGCGTAAACTTATTACGGCCAGCACTCACTTCACGAATTTTCTGGTACAGATCCATTTTCTGCCAATCTTTCAGCATCTGCGGCTCACGCTGAGCCAGATTGCCTCGCATTGGGAAAGCTGTTTCCGGAAGGTTCAGTGTTGCTTTGTAATCGGTCATGGTTTTTTAATTCCGAATTAACGACTAGCTCAGGCAAAAAATGCCCGTGCCTCTTCAATATCTTTAAAAATCTGTTGTTTAAGCATATCGATACCATCGAACTTACGTTCATCACGAATAAAATGCCTAAACTCGACAGTCAGTAACTGCCCGTAAATCTCTTTGTCAAAATCAAACAGATGCACTTCAAGCACCGGTTGTTGACCACACACGGTAGGGCGTAAACCTACGTTACATACACCCTGCAAACGCCCTACACCTTCACCTGATGCCTCAACGGCATAAACGCCACGCAATGGGCACGGGAAGCGGTGCATTCTGACATTTGCTGTAGGCACGCCCAGTTGGCGACCAAGTTTTTGCCCATGCATTACCCGACCAGAAACCGTATAGGTCCTTCCGAGTAATTGTGCAGCTTTATCAAGCTGATTATTTTCGAGCACACTTCTGACACGGCTGCTACTGATCCGCTCACCATCCAATTCGTAGGTGTGGGTATTTACAACGGTAAAGCCATGTTTCTCACCTGCCGCTCGTAACATGCTGTAATCACCGGTTCGGTCGCAACCAAAACGGAAATCATCACCCACGACAAAATGCTTGACCGATAAACCACGTAATAGCAGTTCCTCAACAAACTGATTTGCGGTCATCGCCCGCAGACGTTCGTTGAAAGTCAGACAAAGATGCCTGTCGATACCCTGATCTTCCAGCAGACGAAACTTTTCCCCAAAACGAGTCAATCTCGGCGGTGCATCTGCGCCACCAAAAAACTCTCTGGGTTGAGGTTCAAAAGTAATGACTACAGATGGCAGGCCTAACTCTTCAGCCTTCTGTTTAACCTGCTCAAGCACTTTGCAGTGACCCAGATGTACACCATCAAAGTTACCAATTGTTGCCACGCAACCACGGTGTTTTTCACGCAGGTTATGCAGTCCGCGAATCAGTTCCATCAGGTACTCTTAGTGCCGCCTCAAAATAAACGCGGCATTATAGCTCAGATACTGCTCAACCTGTACTCTTGGGACGTTAATTAGGAAAGAATTTAGGGAACTTGATAAGGGCTACGGCCATTAACGGCGAGCTGTGCCTTGCATCTGCAACCTTCAGGGCTTGCAGAGCACTAACAAGACTTGTTCGAAGGTTCCTTAGATACTCAGGCGTGCTTAAGATGCTTTGGCCGCAACCCAGCCAGAATAAGCACCAGAGAATAGGTCACAACACCAGCCACAACCAGAATTGCCATTTCAGTCACCCGATCCCACAACCCCATCTGCAACCACTGATCTGTTGATGCCATAATCTGGCATATGATGACCGCCATGACACTGTTAGCCACCAGCATTCGCACAACCTGAATACCCCAGCCCGGCGACCAAACCAGCACCCCGGATTTAAGCAGCCCATACAGCAGTAATCCAGCATTCATAAAGGCAGATAACGCCGTAGCCGCCGCCAAACCTACATGAGCCAGGGGACCAATAAGAACCAGATTAAACACCATATTGGCGACAGCAGCCTGAATGCCAATCTTAACCGGTGTTTTAGTATCCTGACGGGAGAAGTAACCTGTTGCCAGCACTTTGATCAGCATAAACGCCAGCAGGCCGCAGGCATAAGCTCGCAAGCTCATTGCAGCCATCATCACATCCCGGTCAGTTAAAGCACCGTAATGGAACAGGGTAATCAACATAGGTTCCGCCAGGATAAACAGAGCAACCGCAGCCGGGATACCGATAAGCAACACCATCTGCATAGCCCAGTTTAAGGTTGAAGAAAAATGCTCATTGGATTGTTCAACATGTTTACGCGACAGCCCCGGCAAAATAACAGTCGCAATCGCTATCCCAAATACGCCTAAAGGCAATTCTACTAAACGGTCTGAGTAGTAAAGCCAGGAGACACTTCCGGTTTGCAGGAACGAGGCCAGCACGGTATCCAGCAATAAGTTAATTTGCGTGACGGATACACCAAACAAAGCCGGCACCATTAATTTCATAATGCGGCGAACCCCTGGATCGTTCCAACCCCAAACTGGTTTTGGCAGCAAACTTAATCGCGCCATAAACGGCAACTGGAATACTAACTGCACAACACCTGCAATCATCACACCCCAGGCAAGGGCAAGCACTGGAGGATCGAAAAATGGTGATAAGAAAATCGCCGAGCCAATCAGAGAAACATTTAATAACACCGGGGTGAATGCGGGTACAGCAAAACGCTCATAACTATTCAGAACGGCCCCGGCAAAAGCAGTCAAAGAGATCAACAGCAGATAGGGAAAAGTAATTCTCAGCATTTCAGCGGCAAGCTGAAACTTAGCACTATCCCCCATATAAAACCCCGGGGCAAACAGCGCGGTAAGAACTGGCGCTCCTAAAACGGCCAGAGCAGTCACAAATACCAATACCCCGCCCAGGGTACCCGCCACTGCATTAACAAGGTGCTGAACTGCATTAAAGTCTCTTTGTGACCGGTATTCTGACAACACCGGCACAAAGGCCTGAGCAAAGGCACCTTCTGCAAACAGACGACGTAAAAAATTGGGGATTTTGAAGGCAACAAAAAAAGCATCAGCGCTACTGCTGGCACCAAAGTAACTGGCAACGACTACATCACGAATAAGACCCAGCACACGCGACAGCATGGTCATAACACCGACGACCGCACTGGAGCGAAGTAATCCTGGCTTTTTCTGGATATCTGCTTGCTGCTGTGACACGTGTGACCCTGATCCTTACCTTTCTGGCCGCGGATTTTCCAAAATTATATGAATACCGCTCAAGAGAAACCGCATATTACATTCTCAACAAGAAAATTTCTGCTGTTTTATTGACAGGAAGGGCGCAAATATGAATAATCTCGCCTCTAATTTTTTTGGTGGCTGTTATTCAATACATCACCAAGCTTTATGATTAACTTAATTTTTAAGGAGCCGGACTGTGGCAAATTCCGCAGGATCTCGTAAACGTGCTCGCCAGGCAGAGAAGCGTCGCCAGCATAACGCTAGCCTGCGTTCCATGGTACGCACTTACATTAAAAAAGTAGACGCAGCTATCGAAGCTGGCGATCAATCTGCTGCACAGGAAGCATTCAAAGTTGCACAACCAGTTCTGGATGGTTCTGTAAACAAAGGCATCTTCCACAAGAACAAAGTTGCTCGCATCAAGAGCCGCTTGAGCAAGAAGATCGTTGCACTGGCTGCTTAATAGCACCCAGCTTGCATAAAAAAACCGGCTATCGCCGGTTTTTTTATGCCCAGAGTCAGGCTATTAAGCCAAAACCAGATTATCTCGGTGAACCAATTCCTCTTCACCCATAAACCCAAGAATCGACTCTATCTCGCGGCTAGGTTTACCAATAATCTTCTGCGCATCATCAAATCCGTAATTCACAAGACCGCGAGCCACAATTCGCCCGAATTCATCGCAAATAATTACCATCTCACCACGTGAAAAATCACCGGTTACGCTGCGTACACCTGCAGGCAAAAGACTCTTACCGCGCTCACATAAGGCCTTAACTGCACCCGCATCCAGAATCAGAGTACCACGTGCTTGCAGATGACCAGCAATCCACTGCTTTCGTGCAGCCATTGGCTCGTTTTCCGGAACCAGAAGTGTCCCTAGATTTTCGGATTCACGCAGACGCAAAAGCACATCTTCTTCACGCCCACTCGCAATAACCGTCACTGCACCCGATCGCGCTGCCAGTTTTGCCGCTCGCACTTTGGTCGCCATACCGCCACGCCCCAGCTTGCCACCATCTCCCGCCATCGCGTCCAGCGCCTCATCACCCGCACGAGCCTCAGATATCAGCTCCGCTTCAGGATCATGACGAGGGTCGGCGGTGAATAAACCCTGCTGGTCCGTCAGGAGAATCAAGGCATCAGCCTGCACCAGGTTTGCAACGAGAGCCCCCAGGGTATCGTTATCACCAAAGCG
>JASBRM010000042.1 GCA_030149405.1 Neptuniibacter sp.
AAACGAATCTTACCCAAACGCCCCGACCTGAAGGTGATCATTACCTCAGCGACTATTGATCTGGAGCGCTTCTCGAAACACTTTAATGATGCTCCGGTCATTGAAGTTTCAGGTCGAACATTTCCAGTTGAAGTTCTATATAGACCTCTTCATGAGATGGAAGGCGATGATGAAAAAGCCCAGGATCTGCAGCAAGGTGTTTTAGCTTCTGTAGAAGAATTGCTCGAAATTGATTTAAAACAGGGTAAAGGCCCTCAAGGGGATATTCTGATTTTTCTTCCGGGCGAACGGGAAATCAGAGAAACAGCGGATACCTTGCGAAAAGCCCAGCTTCGGAATGTAGATGTTCTGCCATTGTACGCGCGTCTCTCCTTGGCAGAACAAAACCGGGTATTTCATCGGGGAAGTGGTTCTGTTGGAACGCGTATTGTTCTTTCTACCAATGTTGCTGAAACGTCCCTTACAGTACCGGGCATTAAATATGTTATTGATACCGGCTTGGCTCGTATCAGTCGATACAGTTACCGTTCTAAGGTGCAGCGCTTGCCGATAGAGGCTATTTCTCAGGCCAGTGCGAACCAGCGTTCCGGCCGTTGTGGTCGTATTTCCGAGGGTACCTGTATCCGGCTGTATTCTGAAGAAGACTTTGTGAGCCGACCGGAGTTTACCGATGCGGAAATCCGCCGCACAAATCTTGCTGCAGTTATTCTTCAGATGTTATCGCTTAAATTAGGTGATATTTCAGAGTTTCCTTTTGTAGATCCACCGGATAACCGTTTCATCAATGATGGTTTTAAGCTACTGCAGGAGTTAGGTGCAGTAGATGCTAAACGTAATATTACACACATAGGTTGGCAGTTATCGCGCCTGCCAATTGATCCACGTTTAGGCAGAATGGTGATTGAAGCTTCACGGAATAATTGTTTGCGTGAACTGCTTATTATCGTGAGTGCGCTTAGTATTCAGGACCCGAGGGAACGCCCACAGGAAAAACGTCAGGCCAGTGACGAGAAACATCGGGTATATGCCCATGAAGAATCTGATTTTCTGACATTTGTAAATCTCTGGGATCTCTATGAAGAGCAGCGCCAGGAGTTAAGCCAGAATCAACTAAGAAAATTCTGTACCAAAAATTTCCTCTCATACATGCGTATGCGGGAGTGGCGTGATACCCATCGTCAATTGCATCTAATTTGTAAAGAGCTAAAAGAGCAGGATAAGAAGTTCGTTGAGCGTGCTGAACCTGCTTCATATGAGGCTGTGCATAAATCTCTATTGGCCGGTTTGCTCAGCCATATGGGGTTCAAACAAGAGAAGAAAGAATATCTAGGTGCTCGTAATCGTCGCTTTAACTTGTTTCCGGGATCTATTGTTTACAAGAAAGCGCCAAAATGGATAGTGGCTGCCGAGTTAGTTGAGACCAGTCAGTTGTACGCTCGGGTGATCGCTCGTATTGATCCGGCCTGGGCGGAAAAACTGGCTCCGCACTTAATTAAAAAGAATTACAGTGAACCTCATTGGGAGAAAAAACGCGGTGAGGTGGTAGCTACGGAGCAGGTCGTTTTATACGGGTTGATCATAGTTCCAAAGCGCAAGGTAAGTTTTGGCAAGGTTGATGTCGATCTTTCGCATGAAATCTTTCTTCGTGAGGCTTTGGTAGCGGGCGAGTTGAACACAAAAGCGGACTTTATTGCTAAAAACCGCCAGCTGTTATCGGATATTGAAGAGCTTGAGGCTAAATCCCGACGGAAAGATTTGCTGGTAGATGAAGAGCAGTTGTTTGAATTCTATCGCCTGCGTTTTAAAAGCCTGAATGGATCAAATATTGTAAACGCAGCAGGCTTTGAAAAATGGCGTAAAGAAGTAGAACAGGTTCAACCTGCGGCATTGTTGATGCAAGAAGAGGATATTCTGCAACGCTCTACCGATCATGTTACCGAGAGAGACTATCCAGACACGTTTACCTGGAACAACACTCAGCTAAAGCTCTTCTACAACTTTGAACCGGGTAGTAATGATGATGGTGTCACCCTTCAAGTGCCTTTGCCCTTGTTGACGTCTTTACCAAAAGAGCAGATGGAGTGGCTTGTCCCTGGTCTTTTGGAAGAGAAGTGCACCTGCATTTTACGAGGTTTGCCTAAACAACAAAGAAAGCATTATGTTCCGGTACCTAACTTTGTAACGGCATTTACCCAGGCTGCGGAATTTGGCGTGGGGAATTTGTATCAGGCATTTGCGCTTCACCTGCTCAGGATGACAGGCATTAGGATCGAAGCTTCTGAGTTGGCGGCTGTAGAAGTACCTGAACATTTACATATGAATCTCCGTATTGTTGATGAAAAAGGGCATTTGCTGGACGAATCTCGCTCCTGGGAAGGACTTAATGAAAAGTATGCGGCTGAGGTCGGAGAGAATCTGACTCAATCGGAGGAACTAAGCTGGGGCAGACAAGGGCTCACAGCCTGGGACTTTGAAGAGCTGGAAGGTGATTGTCGTATTACTCAATATGCCGGGATGGAAGTTGATGCCTATCCGGCGCTTATCGATCGTGGTGATTCGGTAGATCTTAGTTTGCGTACCTCTGAGTCAGAAGCCAGATTCCTATCGGTACGAGGAACAACACGCCTGGCTCTGTTGAATATGAAAGAGCAGATTCGTTTTGCACGTAAGCAACTGCAGGGTAATGAGTTAAATCAGGTTCTTCTCTTGGGCAGAGAGTTTTTTTCTAAGGAAAAGCTGGAAGAGCAGATCGTATGGATCTCCTGTAGGGAATTGCTGGGTGTGGATCAGCAGCTCATCAGAACCAGAGAAGGTTTTGATCAGGCTATAGTGAAAAGCAAATCTGGCTTGGTTGAAAGTTGTGCGAAGGTTCTGACAATACTCAAAGAATCCACCCAGCTGTACCACGACATTCAAAAGCAATTAAAAGGCAAGGTTCAGCTGACTGATGTAACTGTACTTAATGATGTGAAACAGCAGCTTTTAGATCTGTTTTACAAAGACTGTCTGACGGACCTTAATCTGGATAAGCTTCAGGATTATCCGCGCTATTTAAAAGCGGTGAAGCTGAGGTTGGAGAAGTTCCGCCGAAATTTAAGGCAGGAAACATTATTGAGCGATCAGCTCCAGAAATACCGTCAACAATATCTGGCACGTTTGGAGATGAATACTAAACAGGGTATTTATGATACTGAGCTGGAGAACTATCGATGGTTACTCGAGGAATATCGAGTGTCTTTGTTTGCGCAACAACTAGGGACCCGGGTAACAGTATCCGAAAAGAGGCTTAAACAGTTCTGGGACAAATTTTTGACTTGACCTGCGTCAAGACAATTGCACGCTAATACCTTTGTCGAATTAAATTGCTTAGTTTATAGAGGGTTAAGCGGTTGCACATGCCGAGAGGGTATGGTGTAATGCGCTAAATTTGTGCGCAGGACTACTACTTAAGGTCCGATATTAAAGGAGTAGATGCTTCTTTATAGTGATTTGGTAATGACGTGTGCACCATTCAGGTAGAAAAATAAAGAAACTTAAAATACTGCCGAATGTAAGAATATGAGGAAATGTTTCATTCATATGGGATGTTTTTTCTGATTACTTTTCGTGGAATAGCTGCAGTGCGCTGTAATCTATCCATGAGAATAATAAAATTCACTACTAGTATGTTGAATATATTGAAGGGGAAATGTTGATGAAAAAGTCACTGATTGCTTTGGCTGTTGCTGGTGCTATGGTTGCACCAATGGTTGCACAGGCTGACGCTACTCTGTATGGCTCTATGCGTATTGAATTGAACGATTGGGATTCTGGTAGCTCACTGGACCTGAACGACAACTCTTCTCGTGTAGGTATTAAGGGTGATGTTGATCTGGGTCTGGAAGGCACTAAAGGTATCTTCCAGTGGGAATTTAACATCAATACTACAGATGACAATCAATACGGTGATCTGGGTGAGCGTCTAGGTCTGATCGGTGCTACAGGTGGCTGGGGTACAGCTCTGGTTGGTCGTCAGTACCACCCACACTTCCTGTGGGTTAACCTGAATGCTTACACTTTCAGCGACGCAACAATGGCTGAAGCTGGCTTCCTGGGTAACACTGGTCACAAACGTACAGAAAACACTCTGGCATACGTATCTCCAAGCATGAACGGCTTCAGTGTTGCTGCTGGTGCAGTTATTGCTGGTTCTGCTGACTCTGAAGACGTTGATGGTCACAACATCGCTGCTAAATATTCTGGCAACGGTCTGACTGCTGCGATCTCTTTTGGTGATCTGAAATCTAACGGTGCAGTAGGTCTGGATCGTGAAGTTGTAGGTGCTTCCGTTAAGTATGCAATCAACGATGCTGCAACTGTAATGGCTCGTTATGAAGATGCTGATCAGACTGGTAACGACCAGAAAGTTTGGGCTCTAAGCGGTACTTACAAGATCGAAAACACTACTCTGAAGCTGGGTTACACTGATCTGGAAGTTGACAACGGTACAACAACTGCTGACGGCGACTTCTGGGCTGCAGAAGTACACCAGAAAATGGGTAAAGGCGCTGTATACGCTGCATACGCTGACTTCAACGACTTCAGCGGTTACGCATCAGGTGCTGGCATCGCAGCTACTGGCGACAACGAACTGTTCACAGTTGGTTACCGTCTGGACTTCTAAGTTCAACATTTCCTAACGGAAATTTAAAAGGCTTCCTTCGGGAAGCCTTTTTTCGTTTCTGGATCAAATGATTCTGTTTTTTTCTAAATTGAGCTTTTTTCTTATTTTTTTTCTGTCGCTGTATTGGCTACAATGGGGTTTCGTTGTGCATGTGCAAAGGATCAATTAATGAATACAAAGATTAAAGGTTTTCTGGCTGCTGGTGTTATAGCTGCTGTGTTGTCCCAGAATGCTATTGCCCAAGAGAATGATGTAGATCCTTGGGAAGGGTTTAACCGTGCTATGTTCAGTTTCAACGATACTTTGGATACCATTGCGCTCAAACCGCTAACAAAAGGCTACAAAGCGGTTATGCCGGATGCTGCAGAAAAAGGTGTTTCAAACTTTTTTGATAATTTAGCTGACGTTGGCACAATGATTAATAATCTGCTTCAGGCTAAGTTTGATAATGCAGCTCAGGACCTTGCGCGTGTAACTTTCAATTCTACCTTTGGTTTGGCCGGCTTCATTGATGTTGCTACGCCTATGGGTATAGAAAAGCATAACGAAGATTTTGGTCAGACTCTGGGGCATTTGGGTATTGAAAGTGGCCCTTATCTTGTTCTGCCTTTCTTCGGTCCTAGCTCCGTGCGTGATGGCATAGGTAAAATTCCAGACAGCATGGTAGATCCTGTTGCTCATGTTGATGACACAGGTGCGAGAAATGCGCTTTACCTAACTCGTGTAATTGATACACGTAGCCGTCTGTTGGAAACTGAAAAACTCATAGCGGGTGATAAATACACATTTATCCGGGATGCTTATCTGCAAAAGAGAGAGTTTGATGTTCTGGATGGTAATTTAGAAAATTACGACGACAGCAATTTCTAAACTCCTTCAAGTAAGGTTGGTTTTGGTGGCTCTGAAATCAACCTTTACGTCCTATAGATCTTATTCCTTGGTATTCTTTTCTTAAATAACCTCAGTCTTCTATTGCATGTTCAGGTCTTAAGTTTTAACGTGATGCTTCATATCACTTGCCAAGTGGCATAGTTATGAAACAAGCCTATCAAACAATATTGTTAGTGGACCATGTCGCAGAAGTTGTCGATTGTATAATCGAAACCTGTAACAGCGCTTCCTTGCCACCTGTAAAAATTTCAACTGCTTTCAGTGCTCATTATGCGGCTGAATTACTCAAGGAAAATGACTTTTCGGTATTAGTTGTTGGTCTGGGTGAAAAACTGGATCTTGAACAAGTCTCTTTACTTGCTGAGTTACATGCTCCAAAACCAATCATTGTGATATTACCTCCTTCAGCAGAAGATCAGGTCATATCTACGCTTCGTGCCGGCGCATCTGATGTGTTTTTTCAGGAATCTGTCCATCAGGAGCAGAGTGATTTTGTTAAATCACTCGATAAATCCCTGGCTCAGGCTGACCTGATAGAGAAAAACTTCCATTACAGAGATGAGTTAGAAAAAAGCCTGGATGAGCTGAAAGCCGATCAGGAAGCTGCATTGCAAATTCAACAGAATATGCTTCCAGATAAAGAAGTAAGCTGTGGTGGTGTTACTGCTCGTTTTCTGGTGATCCCATCCTTGTATTTGAGTGGTGATTTTGTCGATGTGGTTTCTATAGACAAAAATCGAACGCTGTTTTATCTGGCGGATGTCTCAGGGCACGGCGCATCTTCTGCATTGGTTACGGTGTTGCTCAAAAATATGACTAACAGGCTATTAAGGAATTTCCGGCGCAGCTCAAGCTTTGATATTTTAAATCCGGTGGATACACTTCACCGCATTAATTCAGAGTTGCTGGATACCGGGTTAGGAAAGCATTTGAGTATTTTTCTAGGCCTGTTCGATGCGTCTGAATCTAAATTGACCTATGCCGTTGGCGGGCATCATCCTATGCCGATTCTAAGATGCGGTAACAAAGCTGAATTCCTGAATGGAAGGGGGATGCCAGTCGGTTTATTCCCTGAGCCCATGTTTGAACAGAAAGAGATTACACTAGAGTCTGAGTTTGAAATTGCTTTATTTTCAGATGGAGTTCTTGAAATGCTTCCTCAGGAAACTATGAATGAGATGGAGCAGCGTCTAATTGAAGCGGTAATTGAGACTAAAGGAGCAGGGCCGCAAGTGATTAAAGATAGCTTACTTCCCGGTATAATTGACGAAGCACCTGACGATATAGCAATTATGACGATTAGTAGGCAGTAGGATGCAGGAAGGCTCGATTTTTTCAGCTCTGGTTGATGGCAGTTACGTACTCAAATTTATTGGTGACGTAAGGCTTACCCTGTGCTCGTCTCTCGACACTCATCTGGAAAACTCACTCAACAACCCCGAAATAAAAGAAATCCTGATTGATCTTACCCAGGTTGAAGGGATTGATAGTACTTCTTTGGGGCTCATTGCTAAGCTGTCCCTTAAAGCTAAAGAGCGAAACTTACCAAAACCTGCTTTGGTTTCGACAAATCAGGATATCACCCGGATTCTTCTAACCATGGGATTTGACCATGTATTCGTGCTCATGGATCAATTACCCTCTTCATCTCAAGAACTGAAGCAACTGCCCTTGGTTCAGGAATCGGTAGAAGAAATGCAGCAGCGCATTATTTCTGCACACAAAGTTTTAATGGATTTAAATGAAACTAACCGAGAAGCGTTTAAAGATTTAGTTTCTACTCTGGAATCCATCGAAAAATAAGAATTTTTCTTATTTAACTTTATCTGGTAATTCATAGAATATTCAATTGGAAGGGGGTTGCATAGGATTTGCACATGTTCACAAGGAAGAGCCGCCCCATCTCATCGTTTAAGGACTGAACGATGACCGATATGGATATCGGGGGAATAGCCCGTAGGCTGGAAGATACCTACGGGCTTTTTTTATCCTATTTCTATTGGCAACCTGCGTTGTCCCCAAGTTCCAGGAACAGGGCTGAAATGACCGTGAACAGCTGCATGGCACTTGTTGCAGCGCCCTTCAGGGTTAATGTTCCATTTTCCTAGTTCATACCAGCAGCGTTCAATAAGAAGGTGATGACAGTTGTGGCAGTAGGTGCTGTTGCCCTCAGTGTCATAAACATTTCCAGTATATGGGTAATAAAGGCCGTTTTTAACCGCAATATCTCTGGCTCTCGTTAGGGTATCTGCTGGTGTTCTCGGTTTATCCAGCATCTTCCAATCAGGATGAAACGCAGTAAAGTGAATAGGTACTTCCGGGCCGAGGTTATCCGCTAACCATCTGCACATAGCTTCCAGTTCTTGGTTGTTGTCGTTTTCTCCTGGTATAAGTAGCGTAGTGAGTTCAAACCAGATATGAGTTTCATGTTTTAGATAAAGCAGGGTGTCTAAGACCGGGGCCAGATCGCCTCCACAAATCTTTTTATAGAAGTTTTGACTAAAGGCTTTCAGATCGACATTGGCTGCATCTATCTTTGAGAAAAACTGCTCCCTAGGCTGTTCACATATATAGCCTGCAGTTACGGCTACGGTTTTTAATTTGTGTAAATGGCAGGCATCTGCAATATCCAGGGCATATTCCATAAAAATAACTGGATCATTGTAGGTAAAAGCGACACCCAAACAGGCATTCTGAAGAGCCGCTTCGGTAATACTCTCTGGCAGGGCTAATTGGGTTAATCGGTCCATCTCGCGGGATTTGCTCATATCCCAGTTCTGGCAAAATTTGCAGGTCAGATTGCAACCTGCCGTACCAAACGAGAGTATAGGTTGACCGGGATAGAAATGATTAAGAGGCTTCTTTTCGATAGGGTCTATACAAAATCCGCTTGATCTACCCCAGGTATAGAGCTTTATTTCACCCTGCTCACAACCTCTGACAAAACACAGACCGCGTTGCCCCTCTTTCAACTTGCAATAACGGGGGCAGAGGTCACATTGAACTCTATCGTCTTCTAATTTATGCCAAAACTTGGTTGGGTGAGGCGAATTAATAATAGACATTTCTGCACCTGGCTCAATTACCCCAAGTATAGAAGGAATGTCTGGAATGGGTT
>JASBRM010000056.1 GCA_030149405.1 Neptuniibacter sp.
TTAGACAGCCTTATATGCCGATGTTCCAAAAAATCACTCATTAATACTTCTCTGCTTGTCTTAGACTTTATGCTGAACATTTCTCATACAGATATAACGCGCACGAAACCTAGTGCTATACTCGGTTAAAGCAGGATTAGGATTCAACCTTGTTGTACCTGTAAATGTTCGAACAGACTTTAGCGATATTCTAGCAGCTAAATCGTTCTGGTTTGCAATCCGAAATGTTGTACTGGATATGGGAGTTAGTTATGCAGACAGGGAAAGTAAAGTGGTTTAACAATTCGAAGGGTTATGGATTCATCCTGTCCGACGAACATGAAGAAGACCTCTTTGCACATTATTCAGCGATCGACACTGAAGGCTATAAAAGCCTTAAAGCCGGTCAACGTGTTGAATTTGAAACCAAACCGGGCCCTAAAGGGACTCATGCGACTCAAATAAAGCCTCTAGAGAAGCAGTAAGGAACGCTAAAATTTTCAGGGAGGAAAGAACATAATAAAAAAACCAGCTAGAAGCTGGTTTTTTTATTAGATCAATTCCTCATTACATATGACTGATTATTGCATCACCAAATTCAGAGCTGGAAAGTAGTTCTGCACCATCCATGAGTCGTTCGAAATCGTACGTTACGGTTTTAGCACCTATAGCACCATCCATACCTTTGATAACAAGATCTGCAGCTTCGATCCAGCCAAGATGCCGTAGCATCATTTCCGCAGATAGAATCAGCGAGCCGGGATTAACCATATCTTTGCCGGCATATTTAGGCGCGGTACCGTGTGTGGCCTCAAATATAGCTACGCTATCAGACAGGTTGGCACCTGGAGCTATACCAATTCCGCCGACTTCAGCTGCTAGCGCATCCGAAATGTAATCGCCATTCAGATTCAAAGTTGCTACAACATCGTATTCGGCTGGGCGTAAAAGAATCTGCTGAAGCATGGCGTCGGCAATCACATCTTTTACAATGATCAGCTTACCGGTATTGGGATTGTTAAAGCTCATCCATGGGCCGCCATCAAGCAGTTCGGCACCAAACTCCTCTTTTGCCAATTCGTAGCCCCAGTCTTTAAAGGCTCCTTCGGTAAATTTCATAATGTTGCCTTTGTGCACCAGTGTCAGAGAGTCCCGATCATTGTCGATGCAGTACTGTAAAGCTTTTCGAACTAAACGTTTGGTACCCTCTTCTGAAACCGGTTTAATACCGATGCCACACATCTGATCAAAGCGTATTTTAGTAACCCCCATCTCTTCTTTGAGGAATGTAATGACTTTTTCTGCTTCTGCTGAGCCGGCTTTCCATTCGACACCTGCATAAATGTCCTCAGAGTTCTCGCGGTAGATAACCATGTCTACATCCTGAGGATTGATCAGGGGGCTGGGTACACCTTTGAACCACCGCACAGGGCGTTGGCATACATAGAGGTCGAGCTCCTGTCTCAGCGCAACATTAAGAGACCTGATGCCGCCCCCAACTGGGGTGGTTAAGGGGCCTTTGATGCCGACTGCAAACTCTTTGAATGCAGCGAGGGTTTCATCAGGTAGCCAGGTGTCCTGATCATAAACAGTGGTTGCTTTTTCCCCGGCGTAAACTTCCATCCAGGCGATTTTTTTCTCACCGCCGTATGCTTTTTCAACGGCCGCGTCGACAACTTTTATCATGGGCGGTGTTACATCAATACCGATGCCATCGCCTTCTATATAGGGAATAATTGGATTGTTAGGAACGGTGAGCGAAAAGTCGGAGTTAACGCTAATTTTCTCGCCTGCTGGAACAGTAATGTGCTGATATCCCATGAACTTCTCCATTTGAACTACAGAATGTTATTATTGTTATGCCTCTGAAGAGTCAGTATAGAACAGCTTTTATGATCTGATTGCTGATACTGTAAAAAAACTACAAAGAAACCCTAATGTCTAAAATCCTTCTTTTTAATAAGCCTTTTCAGGTACTTACACAATTTACTACCGATGATGATAAGTCTACGCTCGCGGACTATATAAGCCAGCCAGGTTTTTATGCTGCAGGTAGGCTGGATTATGACTCAGAGGGGTTGTTGGTTCTTACGGATGATGGTCCTCTGCAGAATCATTTAGCAAATCCTAAGTTTAAGATGGAAAAAACGTACTGGGCGCAGGTCGAAGGTGACGTAACCGAAGAGGCTCTAGAACTTTTGAGAAAAGGGGTTGAGCTTAAGGATGGTTTAACCCGCCCTGCTAAAGTAAAGGCGATTCCTGAGCCCGATCTTTGGGAGCGCATCCCCCCTATTCGAGAACGAAAAAATATCCCAACAAGTTGGATTGAACTCAAAATAACAGAAGGGAAAAACAGACAAGTCCGAAGAATGACTGCTGCTGTAGGCTTTCCAACTCTAAGGCTTGTGCGCTATGCCATTGGTGAATGGACTATTGATGAACTTCTGCCGGGAAAAAGCAAGTTGGTTGAGGTGGATATTAAGATTCCTGCGCCTAAAAACCACTCAGCACGTTTTAAGAGCAAAGGTGGAAAATCGTTTAACCGATTTAAATCCGGGAAAGAAAAAAAGGCTACCCGCAGGTAGCCTTAAAGTTTAGCCTTTTTTGTTTGTAGCAACTAACCAAACGGCGTGGGCAACGCCAGGGAGCCACCCTAATAGACAGAGCAGGATGTTTATTACTAAGTGCTTTGTTGCACCAACTTGCAAAAAGGCACCCAGAGGTGGAAGCAGTATTGCTAATATCAAATTAAGAATGTTCATTACAATTCCCCAAATAGACGTCGTTAGATTAGGGTTACTCAGCTTAATTAAAACTTAATGAATCTGATTAATCTTTTGAAGCGTTATCAGAACCGAAAAGATCGTCGATTCCTCTGCAGAAATCAGTTTTTCCACCATACGAAGGGTGCCTGATATAGCGAATGCTTTCATTGGGCATGATTCTTTGCACGCATTCAGTTCCCTTTCTGCCCAGTCCGGCTACGAAATCAGGCTTGTAGTAATCAAATAGCATCTGCAGATAAACAGCTCCCTCCTCGATCTCGGCTTTGTTTGGAGCACGGTTCTTTTTTTGTATCCGGGATGGGTGTGGGTGAAACGGAAATGAATTCCAGAACAATGGCACTGAGTTGTAGTTCAACAGGTGCCGCCAGACGATTGAAGCGGTGTTTTCAGAATCTAATTGTTGAATATTGATTCGGGGCTTAAGTGTTTCTAAAAAAGGATGTGAAACCTCTTCAAAAAGCTTGCCGCTTGAGAACGGAATTCCGGTCAGGCGACAACCTTTGAAACCTGGAGCTTCGCCTACAAGTAAAATCCTTGGGCCATCTTGTTGGAATACTAAATCGAGATAGGACTTAAGGTTGTTTAACTTAATTTCATCACGGTATGGATTGAATACGGTGAGTGTGTTTTTGCGTTTCTGCAAAAGCCGGAAAAATGGATCAAGTTCTTTCATGGACAACTTTATCTGCTGTATGTGTAAGGAGCATAATTAATGCTACCGCAGCAGCAAATACATATAAGCCCCAGTGAATCTCAATGCTGGCAACAGCACCAAGTTTCACCGTGACTATAAGAACCGCAACTACCAGAACGTCCAGCATTGCCCAGCGACCATAATCATGCATAAGTTTCAGATATTTTTTTTGCTCAGTTCCAACATGATTAAGTGAGCGACTAATTTGAAACAAAAATGCCAGTTTGATGAAAGGAATCACAACGCTGAATAAAGCTACGATAATGGCAATAAACCATTTTCCCTCCTGAAACAGTTGATAGATGCCACCCATTACTGAAAAAGAGCTTTCAAAGAAGTAAAACTTGCTCATGGTAAGCATTGGGCTGACGAGACCGACAAGCAAAAGAATCAGTGCTGCCAGCAAACCAAACTGGAACATAAGAGAGTGTTTGTTACTCATAAAGGAATATGGTGAAGGCTCGTGCTTAGAGATTTGAATACAGTTTAATGGAAAGGAGTGCCTGAGGCACTCCTGTATATATTCAAACAACCATATCAATCTGCTGTATAGTGCCCGCCTCTCCGGATTCCGTGAGGTAAACGCCACTGGAGATGACCTGACCATTTGTCTGGTTGTCCTCGCCTTTTATATCAAACGGAGTCTGCGAGCTGCCAAGATAGATAGCGCCAATTCCCTTATCTATCAGTGACTCGAAACTTTCTGAATCCGGGGTTTTAGTCCATATACCAAGATCACTAAAAATCGAATCTGCTTCATCAATAAACTGATTACCATCTTCATCGTATTCAGCCAGCTCTGTAAAACCATTCCCCGTGATCGCTCCAAACAGTTCAGAACCATCATTGATGATGCCATCACCGTTTTTATCCAGCGCTAGCATGCCACTGTCGCCCAATAAATAGCTGATAAGATCGTTTTCACCATCTGCATCGATATCAAACTCATATTTTTCGTCTGTAAGATCTGCCGCATTACCCGCAAAGTTAACAATCAGCGGATCTTTAAAAACAACTTCCTGAGTCATTTCAAATTCCCGGGTAGCTGAATAACTGCGCTCCATAGTAAGACCTAGGCTAAAATCGATCTCCTGCCCATCAACAGTTTTAACCGTGCCGCAGCTATGAAAATTAGTACATTCATACTCTTCGATTGATTCAGAGACTTTCATAGTCATCTGGAGAGTTAATGGCTGCATCTGCAGCGGTTGCACATTAGAAACATCAGAACTGTAATTTTCCTGTGCTTCTGGAAGACGATAATCCATTGGGTTTGGTAGTTCTTTGTAGTCAGGGTTCAGAGCTTTCAATAAGCTCTCCCATAATTGGGATCGTGTAAGGCTTTGCTGTTCATTAAGATCATTTTGTTTCTCTTCGGCAGAGCGGAACTTCAAACCCTCATCAGTCATTATCAGAATGGATGATTCATTCCCTGCATCGCCCTGAGTACCTTCGGATATAGCGTTTCCCGATAAAAGTTGAGCAAAAAGTGATTCTCGAAACATTCCTGTAAATTCTGTTAACCCATCAGTGTCTAGAGACTGTGTGAGTGTAATGGACTCATGTTTTTCATGTTCCGAACTCATCTGAATATTACTGCTTTGAACAATCATGTTTTTCTCCTTTTTGGCACAAAAAGACTCTGCCGTTTTATTTGTAAAAACGGACTGGCGCTTTTTTGAGCCAATAAAAACCCTTGCCTTCTAAAAATGCTGAAAGCAAAAATGTTTTAAATGGATAAGCGGAAACAAATTGCCATGTTTAATGTTTAAACAAGCAATAAAAAACCTGTCTCCAGTGAGAGTTCACAGGAGAGATTCTTGTTCCTTAATAGTTAAAGTAGTGATCAGTTAATAATTAAATTCTGAATAATGCTGCCTCCTTTTATCGAAAAGCCACTATTCATGGTGGTTGCAAGCCAATAGCCCGGAACACAGTACACTATATGCAGCTATGAACCGTTCATCTAAGCTGCTTCATCAACCATGAAAATGACTTTCAGTTTTTTAAATCGCAAAATAAGAAGGAGCAAAAAGCAGGCCTAAATAGTGGCTCTGAATTTTAGGCATAAAAAAACCCGCCTAAGCGGGTTTTAGAGTGTTAGTTGTTTATTCTTCAGGAAGCTCTAACTTCTCAGGTGATACCAGCACGCCGTTGTTATCTGCGTAGACATAATCACCTGGGCGGAAGGTAACACCACCAAACGTCACTTCTACGTTGAGTTCACCCAAACCTTTCTTTTCAGTTTTCATTGGGTGAGTGCCGAGTGACTGAACGCCAAGATTAAGGTCGCCAATCGCATTTACGTCACGAATACAGCCATAAATAATGATGCCTTCCCAACCATTTTTGGTGGCTTTTTCTGCAAGCATGTCGCCCAGCATCGCACGGCGCATGGAACCACCACCGTCTACAACCAGAACTTTACCTTCTCCAGGCAGAGCAACTTGTTCACGTACCAGTGAGTTGTCTTCAAATGCCTTAAGAGTCACGATTTCACCGCCAAAACGCTCGCGGCCACCAAAGTTACCAAACATTGGTTCCACAACCTGTACAAGCTCAGGGAACTGGTCACACAGTTCAGGTAATAGGTCTTCCACTAGATACTCCTTAACATGCTTATTGCGGAACAGTACTACATGCCCCACTCTGAATTTATAGTGCTATATTGTCCGAATAATTGTGCAATTGCACTACAACTTAGGCAGGAAAATTTTAAATCCGTTGAATAGATTTCGTAGTGCTTTACCAGTTCTCTCGGTATATTAGCGGTTATTAATTGAATGTCTTATTACCACCTTTATGATTTCTTTATATCAGTGGCGACCAGATAAACTGAATGTTGACTAGAATTCTCACAGTATTAGTTTCCACACTCATTTCTTTATGCTCTACAGCAGAAGAAATTAACGTAGCTGTGGCGAGTAACTTTGCATCGCCTATCAAAGAGATTGCAAAAGCGTTTGAAATTAAAGAAGAAGTTACTGTTAATGTCGCAATAGCATCTTCTGGGAAACACTTTGCGCAGATTGTTAATGGGGCGCCATATCATGTGTTTTTATCTGCGGATCAATCTAAACCGCAGGCATTACAAAGCCGAAACCTTATTCTCCCTGGTTCAATATTTACCTACGCCGAGGGCCAACTGGTATTGGTGACTAACTCGGAAAATAAGCCTGATCCTCGCACGCAGTTAGCCGCTGGAGATTTTAAGCGTGTAGCCTTAGCTAACCCTAAGCTTGCTCCCTATGGCGAAGCAGCAAAGGAGGTGCTTAAACGCCTCGGGTTAATCAGTGAATATCGCTCTAATTGGGTGGTTGGTGAAAATATTGCTCAGGCCTTTCAATTTTTAAGCTCGAAAAATGCAGATCTAGGTTTTGTAGCTTTATCGCAAATACATAACAGCCGTTATTCAGAGCAACAGATCTGGGTAGTGCCGGAAGATCTCTATGAGCCTATCCGACAAGATGCTGTTCTATTAAAAAGAGCCGCTGGAATAACGGCAGCACATTCTTTTTATAAATTTTTACAAAGTACTGCTGCTAAACGTATTATCGCATCACATGGATATAAACTTCCCGGTAATGAGATAAAGACCAAATAGGCAAAAGCACTTTATGATACTCACTGATGCTGATTTGGCAGCGATCTGGCTCACAGTAAAACTGGCAAGCACTGTTACGCTTTTGCTTTTGATAATAGGAACCCCGATTGCCTGGTGGCTGGCTCGCACTCAATCTTTCTTAAAAGGTCCTGTGGCAGCGCTTGTGGCCATGCCACTCGTGTTGCCCCCTACTGTGCTTGGTTTCTATCTGCTTTTAGCTATGGGGCCTGATGGATTTATTGGTCAATTCACCCAGGCAATTGGCCTGGGTA
>JASBRM010000079.1 GCA_030149405.1 Neptuniibacter sp.
CACCACATGCTTCGTCATCGAGCTTTTTCTTTTCCAAGGCGGCAATCTGACTATCTGAGAGAATAATCCCTTCAGTAGCTACCTTGTCCTCTAAGGCCTTCAGGCGCTTCTTGAAGTTATCCAGGTCATGCCGAAGCCATACACCGCGAACTCCGGTAGGTGATACAAATACACCCTGTTTACGCAACTCATTGGATACTCTAACTTGCCCGTGAGCGGGCTCAGCAATTGCATAAGCCACTACAGCTTCTTCAATCTTGGGATCAACCCGATTCTTACAATTAGGGACGCGACGATTACGATCAAGGAGAGCTTCAACAACACCGTCCTCGACGGCTTCTTTGTAGCGGTAGAATGTGTCTGTGGACACACCCATCATCTTGCAAGCCTGAGCTATATTGCCCAGCTCATTGGCCAAATTCAGCAAGCCGACCTTGTGTTTAACGATCTTGTCATTAGTACGGAGCATGAGGGTTACCTCTTGGTTTCGGTTGATTTCAGGTTTTGTCACCTTCAATCAAAACCGGTAACCCTCACTATTTCAAACTAGGTGTCAGATTTGGTCTGAACTAATACAAATGATTCAATAAGAGCTGATATACATACTGCGATGTACATCAATCGTTCATAAATCAAGACTAATCTACTTATCTAAATAAATGAACTATCAATACTATCTCTCAAATGACAAAGTACTGTTGTTCTCGTAGTCAAAACTATGTACTTCTTCTCCAGTATTTTTTCCTTCTCGCTTTTCATATAAGCGGGCCAGCTTAGTGACATTCTGCATTGCTAGTAGTTGTGAATAAATAATTGGTAAACCGCCAGAAGTGCGGAGCGTAAGAAAATCGGAATTAGAAAGATTATTCAGTGAATCTTCATCTACACAATAAAGGCCACCAACATTTTTATCAGTTCCGTTCGCAGATAGTTTCAATGTCCATGGTTTAATTAAACCAAGTTCGTCAAACAGAGAACAAAGTTTTTTGGTGGAATTCATATGACCGTAAAACTTTTGGAGGAAAGTGAGATGATCCTGGAGAGACTGTGTGAGTTCACCATCAGAATCAAAAAACTTATTATCCGACGAATCATCGGTAAGTAACTCACTCGATTCATCAAAACAAAATACCAGTTCCTGATTATTATGTTCGTTTGGAATCAATAGAAAAGGGTAACCTCGATACAGCGTAGGAACATAGTCCAATAGCCAACGCCCAGCACTATTCATTGCCCAATTGCAATCCCTTTCTAAACTGAGAACCGCAACCAGACAAAAGTTCTCTTGCAATTTTGCGAAAGCAATTGGTAAAGACGTAACTGCGGTTGGAATTTCAAGAGCTGATAATGGACAAACTGAGTCCTTTTTTGCGAAAAGGAAGTTACTGGGGGTTTTCCAAAACTTCTGTGAAAATGACTGTTTTTCAATAGGTACAATATTGGGCATGATAGCAACCTAGAAAATTAAGAATTGATCAAATGATGACCGAACTTGGGTTCAATAGGACACCCTTAAAGAGCATTTTGAATCTGACCTATGTGTGGGAACTAATTTTAACACAGTACTACAGTACCAGTGCTAAATCTTAGGTAAAGCCGTAAGCTTCCCCGTCAAGTAGACAGTTCAAAAGTAGAGTTTCTAACTGATTGTAAACGGGCTTCCACAGGTGTGAGGTCGCCCAATGAGTCATGCGGTCTCTCTTCGTTGTATTCCAGCATCCACTGCCAAGTAGCTTCTCTTACGTGATCAAGTGATGTGAACAGGTATTGGCTCAGCACCTCATCCCGATATGTCCGATTTAACCGTTTAATGAATGCATTCTGATTTGGTTTTCCCGGCTGTATGTATTGAATCACCATCCCGTTCTCTTTTGCCCACGAGGTAAATGCCTCGCCCAAGAACTCCGGCCCATTGTCCGTTCGCAGCACTTCAGGCAAGTCTCGCTGTTGCGTGATTGTTTCGAACACTCTCACCAGTCGTTGCGAGGTGATCGGGGTATCGATCTCTATATGAATAATTTCTCGATTGAAGTCATCAGCCACATTGAAAGTATGAAAGCTCTTGCCGCTCCAGAGCTGATCGGACATGAAATCTGCAGACCACACTGAATCTGGAAACTCAGGAACATAGAGCTCGGCACGCACTCGCTTGGGTAAACGTCTCTTCGCTTTGCGCTGCAAATTCAACTTCATCTGGCAATAAACCCTGTAAATTTGCTTGTGGATCTATGGCTCACCTCGGCGGCGGAGTATCTTTCGACACTTCCAAAATCCACGGCTGGGCCGCTCCCCAATCAGACCCGCCAGGGCCGAAATCACTTCCGCATCACGAACTGTCCAATGCGCTGGAGCACGGTAAAAGGCCGACCTGGAAAGACCAACACGATCACAGGACCGGACGATAGGGCGCCCTTTCTCCTGCACGAGATAGTCTGCTGCTTCTCGTTTCCTGGCCGGCGTTACAGCTTTTTTGTAATCAGATCCTTCATGGCGGCGTTCTCGAGCGCCAGATCAGCATACATCCGCTTCAACTTTGCATTCTCTGTCTCAAGCTCCTTTATGCGCTTCAGTTCCGATGCGTCTAGGCCGCCGTACTTAGCCTTCCAGTTGTAGTAAGTGGCATCATTGATGCCATGTTTTCGGCATATCTCTTTGACCTGCAATCCGGCATCGGCTTCCTTCGAAATCGAGACGATCTGGGGCTCGGTAAAACGTGACTTCTTCATAAGGGCCTCCTAGGCATAAAATGCCAGAAAGCTCTACTTATTGCTTGTGTCTTAAACGGGGAAGCTTACGAGCTTTCCTCTCTTTAAGTGTGATTTTGCTTTCCGAAGAATCTGGTCAATTGATGTCGGCATTGTGCGCTAGATTACGACTGACGTTCGTTAATTAAGAATATATCAGACAGAACTATTTAGGACTTAGTGATCTAGAGAGGGAAATCGTTAGGCAGGAAACTTATTTAAAAAGGGTAAATTTCGCAGACACATCGAATTCGTTAGCAATTACCGTACTTCCAGACGCATTATCAGGGTAGTTAATGCCAAAGCGCCGCGCCAATTGTCGAAGTCTGTTGTTGGCGCAATAGTCCCGTGCCAATAATCCGTTTATATAAACATCTTTGTAGTTCTTACCGTGAAGGTCGAGCAAGTGTTCCTTCAGTAATCCCTCATTCTTAAACCCCAAAGCAATTGTATTATTCTGCGCGTTTTGATTTTCCGCATAAACATAGCTCACTAACTTATGTAGGTTAGCGTGGAAAAAAGCGTAATTAATTACATGCAAACTGGCCTCTACTCCCAGCCCAGGCTTGATATATTTCTCTTCGAAAAACCCGACCATGAACTCAGCGCGGGCCTGCGAAAAATCAATTGATGACAGGCTTGCAAGACATAGGGGCAAGTAGCCGTCTTCTGGATCAGTAGAAACTTTTGAAACGAGCCACTCTATTTTACCGACTTCACCGGGCGATCGTTCGTATTCGAACTGCAATTGCTGGATCAAGCTTTCTCTTGAGATAACACGGGTTTGATTTGCGCGGTATACTTCCCAGAATCCACTATTAGAAAAGCTATTCAACAGTAGATCTGCATGCTGAGGGCCTAACCTATCCAAGCGGATCCGCCGCCCTGTGATCGGTAGATTACAGTCGAGTATTTGCGTTTGTTTCATTGTTTATGGACGGAGCGGCGTATGGGTCAGCCTGTTGAGGCTGACCCTATTTGCTAACGCTCTATGGTATAGAGGCCATTAACCTCATTGAAGCTGTCAACTTCATCCAGCAGATCAAAACCACCAACAAAAGCCTCACCATCAGCACCAGTAAACACCCCATCAAGGTTGCCGTACACAGACTCACTGATAACGGTACCAAACTGGCTCAGCTGGCCGTTGGTGATATCCATCTGTACATCACCCTGCGCGATAGTCCCTTCAAAGCCAACTGACCAAACTTCGCTACCGCCAACTTGTACTTGCAAGCCGCCGTTGCTGATCGTGCCATTGTTGAAATCTACATCCATGCTGGCTGCCAGATCTGTTACTGCGCCGGCGGAGCCGCTGCCGATGAAGGACGATTGTGGGCCTGTTGCATAGCTTGCGGTGCCTTGCAAGTTGGCGATTGGTGTTGGGTTGACTGTTGCCAGGTAGTCGTCGGTGGACAGGGTTGCTGTGCCATCGGCATTGTTTTCTACGATTACCCAGTTCTCATCAATCGGGTTGTTCCACGCGCCCCAGTCTACGCCATACTCGTCGACTGCGGCTGGTGTTGATTCCAACGAGGAAACTGAACCTTCCGCGCCGGTGAAGAGCACAGCGCCGTTGACGAAGCTGACAGGTGAGCTCTCGGCATTGCCAAAGGCTTCGAGCGCGGTGGCGCCTTCGCCGCTTGCGGAGCTGAAGCTGAGCACGAAGCCTTGTGCCTGATCGCCCATGATAAAGCC
>JASBRM010000084.1 GCA_030149405.1 Neptuniibacter sp.
GGCTTTACGGTATTGCAATGGGTCGACTATTTTTTGGTGAGTCAATGTTTAGTCGTTCACGTGATGCTTCAAAAATTGCGTTCATTAAGATGGTTGAGCAGCTAAGGAACTGGGGTTACTCGCTGATTGATTGTCAGGTAAGCAATGAACATCTTTTCAGTCTTGGGGCAACTGAGATAGCAAGAGATGAATTCATGAGCTATCTTGATGAATATCTTGATGCGCCAATTAATCATTCTTGGTTATTTGAAGAGGAAACACGAACATCGGGCTTAAGCAGTGACTGATCTACACACCCTTCACTTTTATGCGACGCCAGAGCACCCCTGCAGTTATCTGGAAGGTAAGACTGCCAAAACCCTTTTTGTCGATCCTCACGCAACAATTACAAACGATACCTACAGTGAGCTTTCAGATCTCGGCTTCAGGCGCAGCGGAAAACATATCTATCGTCCTCATTGTGAGCATTGCCGTGCCTGCATATCTGTCCGCGTTCCGGTTGTTCTGTTCAAGCCCAGTA
Source organism: Neptuniibacter sp. (assembly GCA_030149405.1). Lineage (GTDB taxonomy): Bacteria > Pseudomonadota > Gammaproteobacteria > Pseudomonadales > Balneatricaceae > Neptuniibacter. The sequence continues at coordinate 521 of JASBRM010000084.1, forward strand.
AAAGCCAGCGAAGGGTGTTAAATAAGAATAAAGATCTAACGGTGACTCAGTGCAAGCCTTGTTTCACCGATGAGTATTACAGCCTTTACTCGCGCTATATCAATGCCAGACATGCAGATGGCGATATGTATCCACCTACAATGGATCAATTTAATTCATTCCTGATTGAGGGGAATGATAAAAGTTTCTTTTACGAGTTCCGTGATACTGACGGCAAATTGCTCGCTGTCAGCGTTATAGATCTTCTTAAAGGTGGTCTTTCCGCTATCTATACCTTTTACGACCCTTCTGAAAATAAACGCAGTTTAGGTAAGCTCTGTATACTTTGGCAGCTTGAATTCTGTAAACGCCACGGTCTCAACTATTTATATCTGGGTTATTGGGTGAAAAGCTGCCGTAAAATGAATTATAAAATCGATTATCACCCGTTTGAGCTTCTCATTGATGGCGATTGGGTGCTAATAGAAGCGGATAACGACACCCCTTCCTGAATATAAATTACACAATTTCCATAATTGCTTTGATCTAGCAGGTTAATTAAGGCAAAATACCGCGCAATTATTAAGGCCTCGGCCTATTCTGATCCCAATTCAAGGTAAGGTAATGGCAAAAGAAGATAGCATTGAAATGGAAGGCACCGTAATTGATACGCTGCCAAACACTATGTTCCGTGTTGAGCTGGAAAACGGTCACGTTGTAACCGCGCATATCTCTGGAAAGATGCGTAAGAACTACATCCGTATTCTGACTGGCGATAAAGTAAAGGTTGAATTGACACCTTACGATCTGAGCAAAGGTCGTATCGTATACCGCGCACGTTAATTCTTGCTCTCTTCTCCTCCGAACTTACCCGGAGGCACAAAAAAAGGCAGCTATTAAGCTGCCTTTTTTGGTTATGGTCGCTGGTTAAACGCAGGCATTCTCTGCTTCAACGATCAGTTCCCCTTCACTGTCTACAGTGATCAGAACAGAACCACCCTCTTCCGCTAACTCGCCAAACAGAATCATTTCTGCAAGCGGCTTTTTGAGTTTCTCCTGAATCAGGCGTTTCATTGGTCGAGCGCCCATCTGCTCATCATAGCCTTGTTCCGCAAACCAGCTTCTTGCTGAATCGTCCAGATGTAGTACAACACGTTTTTCTTCAAGCTGAACCTGAAGTTCAGCGATGAACTTATCAACCACACCTTTAATGATGTCAGTTGAAAGTGATTCAAACTGGATGATGCCATCCAGACGGTTGCGGAATTCTGGCGTGAACATCTTCTTAATAGCCGTCATGCCATCGGAAGCATGGTTCTGTTTGGTAAAGCCGATAGAAGCACGGCTCATCTCTTCGGCACCGGCATTGGTAGTCATCACCAGGATGACGTTACGGAAATCGGCTTTACGTCCGTTGTTGTCAGTTAATGTCCCGTTATCCATTACCTGTAACAGCAGGTTAAATACTTCCGGATGCGCTTTTTCGATCTCATCAAGCAGCAGAACACAATGCGGTGATTTTGTAATGGCTTCGGTTAGCAAACCGCCCTGATCGTAGCCGACATAACCTGGAGGCGCACCAATTAAACGGGAAACGGTATGACGTTCCATATATTCCGACATATCAAAGCGAACCAGCTCAATACCCATAATGCGTGCTAACTGAGCAGTTACTTCGGTTTTACCTACACCGGTTGGGCCGGCAAATAGGAAGCAGCCGACTGGTTTATCAGGCTCCTTCAAACCAGCTCGAGATAGCTTGATCGCTGAAGAGAGCGTATCAATTGCCTGATCCTGACCGAGTACAACCATTTTGAGGTTAGAGTCGAGTTTAGCTAGCTGAGATTTATCCGAAGCGGAAACGCTTTTAGGCGGTATGCGAGCAATCTTAGCGACGATGGCTTCAACATCAGTCACGTCTATTTCAGATTTGCGCAACTCCTCTGGCAGAAGTCTCTGGTAAGCACCGGCCTCATCGATGACATCAATTGCCTTGTCAGGCATGTGTTTGTCATTGATATAGCGACCAGCGAGCTCTGCTGCAGCTTTGAGCGCTTCATCTTTGTACTCAAGTTCATGATGTTCTTCGAAGCGCGGTTTAAGCCCTTTGAGAATCTGATAGGTATCTTCAACACTAGGCTCTAAAACGTCTACTTTCTGGAATCGACGTGCGAGCGCGCGGTCTTTTTCAAAGATGCCTCTGAATTCCTGGAATGTTGTTGATCCGATGCAGCGAATCTGGCCAGAGCTCAGAAGCGGTTTAAGCAGGTTAGAAGCATCCATTGAACCGCCAGATGCCGCTCCAGCGCCGATGATTGTATGGATTTCATCGATAAACAGAATTGCGTGATCCTTGCCTTTAATCTCATTAAGAAGGCCTTTTAGGCGCTTCTCAAAGTCACCACGGTATTTTGTGCCTGCGAGCAATGCTCCCAGGTCGAGGGCATAAACGACCGAATTGCTGATTATGTCAGGAACCTGCCCTTCAACGATCAGTTTTGCCAGCCCTTCAGCAATGGCGGTTTTACCTACACCCGCTTCACCAACTAGCAGTGGGTTGTTTTTGCGACGACGAGACAGAATCTGTACTACACGCTCTACTTCTGAATCACGCCCAACCAGAGGGTCAATTTGGCCTTTCTCTGCTTCAAGGTTCAAATTGACAGAATATTTAACCAGAGGGCTGTCTTCTTTTTCTGCTGATGAAGACTCGTTATCCAGTGCAGGCTCCCCTTCTTCAGAGTTACCTTCAGATAATTTGGATATTCCGTGAGATATGTAGTTGACCGTATCAATACGCTCTATACCGTGTTGCTGCAGAATATAAACCGCCTGGCTTTCCTGTTCACTGAAAATAGCAACGAGTACATTTGCACCAGTGACTTCATTTTTGCCGGATGACTGAACATGAAAGACTGCGCGCTGGAGTACCCGTTGGAACCCTAAGGTGGGCTGTGTATCTATGTCAGCCATTGCCTCGGATATCAGTGGTGTTGTTTCTTCAATGAATTCCAGAAGATTCTTGCGGATGCCTTCAAAGTTAGCTCCGCAGGCTGAAAGAACCTCGCGGGCTTCATAGTTATCCAGTAATGCAAGTAACAGATGCTCAACTGTTATAAACTCATGCCGCTTTTCTTTTGCTGCCTGAAATGCAGAACTGAGTGTGTCTTCGAGTGCTCGGTTTAACATAGCTTTTCCTCTTCAGACTTTCTCGACTTCACAAAGCAAGGGATGGTTATTATCTCTTGCATATTGGTTCACTATAGCAGCTTTTGTTTCAGCTACATCCCGTGTGAATAAACCACAGACGCCTTTTCCCTGTGTATGTACTGCTAACATTACTTGTGTAGCCTTTTCCTGGTCCATTGAAAAAAACATCATTAACACTGCAACCACAAAATCCATTGGGGTGTAGTCGTCGTTCATCAGTACAACCCTGTACATGGATGGACGTTTAAGTTCTGGATCGGCTTCCTGGGTTGCAATACCGTGATCATGATCGAATTCGCT
>JASBRM010000088.1 GCA_030149405.1 Neptuniibacter sp.
AACATTACTTCCGGGAACTTTGGGCGTTTAATAACTCATAAGTAATTATGCATACAACCTTCGAAAGAAAGATTAGATCCTCCTTACACCTGCCCAAAATAGAGTTAAATCAATCCTCTCCTCCCTAGTCAAAGTGCAGACTTACTTTCCTGGCGTTTGCTTAAGCAAACGCCAGGCACACGCATCACTATTACTCAGCAGATCAGGTGAATTTGACCTTCCAGCGACTAGAAGGTCTAGGCTGAATACATGTGCAATAACGTGCTTAAAGAGCATGACCTGAGCATATTTGCACAGCGATTAAAACATAGGAGGTTCAGTCATGAACAAACTCATAAAAATCGTATCAGTTCCGTTCTTAATACTTCCGTCTTTATTAATGGCAGATGATTCTGAGGTAGATAGATTTACCCATGAACTCTACTCGTTAGAAGAGGTAAAGGAGGAAACAGAAACCTCAAACATGGATACCATAATTAAAGAAATAGAGGAGAACCCCACTGCTGCAGGAAAAACAGCCGAAGAGGGTGATATTTTCCACAATATATACGGAGTCAATGTTGACGATGCGTCTTAATCAATATCTTTAATTAGGCCGTGTTATTACACGGCCTAATTTTTAAAAAAACATGTTGACCTTCCAGTTAGTGGAATATCTAGACTAACCCCATCCACTAACGAAAGGACACTAAATATGAAAAGATTATACTCCGCATTGATTATCTCTTCTGCTATCGCTTTCAGCACTACAGCACCTGCCGAAGAAAAGCATTACATGCCTCACAGTGGCGACGGTCCTCAGGGTCATATGATGGAAGGAAAGAAACATAAACCGGGAATGGACGATAGTCACCCAATAGTTTCAGAAACTAAAGGTAAAAAGCCAACTTCCACCAACGAACATTATATGTCGCATTCCGGTGATGGCCCTCAAGGACATATGATGAAAGGTAAAAACCATCCTGCCGGTGCATCCTCTGATCATGTCGAGAAGTATGGGAGTGGTGAACATAGCAAAACTAAAGGCAAACACTACATGATGGAAGGAGGCGACGGCCCACAAGGTCAAATGATGAAAGGAGATAAGCATCCTTCCAACTAATAAACTTTCATTACGCCTCTGGCAGGGATCAGGTCTGAACTACTACAGATCAGGCTCTCCCTGCTGGAGTAACGTAGCAGTTCAGACCGCTTAAAAATAATCTATCAAATCTTCTATGTCTTTCTTCTTAAAATTCCAGTGTGGTATTGCGTCATTCAACAGATGGCAACTCTATCATCTAGAAGATCTAGCAATCTGATTAGAGCAGGGTAGCAAGTTGATTTTTGTAGCTTAAGCCAATTAATTAAACTGATCTAATTACTTCTTCTTTATAGATAATAATAGACATCATATTAGAATTATTATCAGCATCGCTATTTAGCAACATGTTTCGCCTGAAGACATAGATTATGGTTTGAAAGCACTTCAATGATTCGGCAATCAGCCACTGTCCCCCCAGCACATTGCTCTATCATGCGTTTCAACTCCTTTTTCATTCCCTGTAATCGTTTAATCTTTGATTCAACATCCGCCAAATGACTTCGGGCGATAGCATCTACATCACCACAGGAATGGTTTGGGCTGTCATTCAGTGTCAGTATCTCTCGAATCTGCTCCAACGAAAAACCAAGCTCCCGGCTATGGCGGATAAAAGCAAGTCTGTCACAATGCGCCTGGCGATAGATACGCTGATTTCCAACCGTCCGCTCTGGAGCAGGTATAAGACCTATCTGTTCGTAGTATCGAATGGTCTGTACCTGACAATTACCTGCTATGGCGACCTCTCCGATCGAATATTTTTTACTCACGTAAATTAGTCCTTGAACCTAAAGTTACTTTAGGTATTAAGCTTATACGAGAAAGAAGATCAATTCAGATTAAGGGGCTGGCATGGCTGGTTGTGGTTGTAATAGCAATGTTCAATTTGATGGTGTTTCCGCTGAGTACAAACGAATCCTATGGATCGTGATAGCTATCAATGTGGTTATGTTTGTGGTTGAAATGGGAGCCAGTATCGCATCGCAATCAATGGCTCTTAGAGCTGATGCTCTAGATTTTCTAGGGGACAGCTTGACCTACAGCATTACCCTGTTAGCGATTGGGCACTCTCTGCGCTGGCGAGCCTCGGCCGCGCTATTTAAAGGCATAACCCTCGCGCTCATGGGACTATGGGTATTGGGATCTACTCTATACCGTACCCTCGTCTTAGAGATTCCAAATGAAATGATCATGGGGTCGGTGGCTATGATGGCATTCACTGCCAATCTTATCAGTGCACTGCTTTTATTAAAGTATCGAAATGGGGACAGCAACGTGCGTTCGGTTTGGCTCTGTAGCAGAAATGATGCTATTGGCAATCTGGCTGCATTACTGGCTGCAGGTGCGGTTTTTGCTACCCAGAGCCCTTGGCCTGATTTGATTGTCGCTTTTGCGATGGCGTTACTTTTTCTGCATTCAGCATCGTTGATCTTGCGTCAAGCCATTGCTGAACTTCGTCAGGAATAAGTGAAAGCTTCGGAATATCAGTCTGTTAGATTCATCAGAAAAAACTAACAGGTCATTAAATCCTAGGGTGAAGTCTGGCTCTATACAACGAGACTACCTTTCCTGATATTACCTGCTCATTTGACGCTGAGCTTGGCCCTGACGTCTTCTAACCACAGAAAGATTAGATTAAGCTCAAAGGTAATTGCACACTAACAGAGAATCCCTTGGGTTCTCTGTTAGTAAATAAAATATGCCCTTGATATTGTTCAACAATAGTTTGGACTATATTGAGCCCAAGGCCATGCCCTTTGGCCTGTTCATCCAGTCGTATGCCACGCTTAGTTAAGCGTTCAATTTGGCTTTTTGAGCACCCGGTGCCGTCATCGTTAACTATTACTTCAAACTGGTCTAACCCGCCGTTTATATCCACACTGATCACTCCGTCACACCATTTTGCTGCGTTGTCCATGAGGTTGCCCATTAACTCATTAAAATCGGATTGTTCACCTGGAAAATGAGATTGCGGGTCGATGTTGATATCAAATGTCAGAAGTTTATCGGGATAGATTAATTTAATTGTCGCCGCAAGGTTTTCAACTGCATTAACAATAGAAAAGTTCTCGGACTGATGCCCTCTACCAGAGATGCGGGCTCTCTTTAATTCACTTGAGATTATCAGATTTAGTTGTTCAGCTTGTTCGATCAGTTGCTCTCGAATCTTAGGAGTAAGGCCGTTATCCTTGGTTTCGGCAATTTGTGTGATTACTGCAATCGGTGTTTTCATGGCATGAGATATATTTCCGACAGCATTTTTACTGCGCTCGTTTCGGCTATGCAGATACCCTAGTAGTTGGTTTATAGCGCTGACTAAAGGGGATATCTCACTGATGTCACTGTTGGGTAGCGTGGGTTTTTCACCCCGTTGTAGTGCATCGATCTGACTTTTAATCGGGTCTAAT
>JASBRM010000090.1 GCA_030149405.1 Neptuniibacter sp.
TTATACGGCTATCAGTTCTCTAAATCCCATTCCATGTCTTCAATAGCGCTATCTAATGCATCCATCAAATCCATGTTTTCGAAATGCTCTCTGATGTTTTTAGCGGTTATTATTCCGCTGAAACCTGATGCATACAGAACAACGTTTTTCATGTTTGCATCCACCCTAATAAATAGCTGGATTGCCTTTTTAACTTTCTCGTTTTGCTCTTGCTCTAATGCTTTATCTAGCTCTTTTAGATATGCGTACATACAAACCTCGCCGTATAACAAATATTTGAATCGTGGACCTTCGCTACACTCGCTTTCACTCGTTACGCATTGGCCCGTTAAAATTGGGGTTATCTGGCTCAGTACGTCCGCATAGGGTCGCTTTCGTCGGCTGCCTGTACTTGCTCAAAGTGAGCACGCTCTTCTGGGCTATCCAGTGACATCGTATAGCCGCAGCACTTAGGCCAGCCATTAGCCAGGGCGTTACCAGAATTAACTTTTTGCGTATTCCCGCACTCATGGCACCACACTTGACCACGGATTAGTTTAGGGTGGCAGTTTGCCAAATCTTCAATAGCCATCTGTTCTCTCCATTCAATCAGCCAGCTAACAAAACGCATCAGCGGATACCCGCTGTGTTACGGGTTAACCAGGCTCATCACCCAGTACAGTTTGCCTAACCTTCCCTTTCTCAAGTTCAGCGGCTATTTCGTTAACTAGCCGTAGCGCATCCATAATCATTTCAGGTGGCAGTGCTGGCTGCCATTTGACCCATGCTCCATCGATAGTCGGCTCGCATCCAATCGCCTTTGCGCTTCTAATAAAATCAACTGCTTCACTCATATAATTTCTTCCTATTTACCGCTGGGTTAAGCCGCCCTCTCCTCAAACTGCCCCTTCAACCTATTCAGGGCCACGATATCTTTAATAAAGCTCTCAGCCGCTTTCAGGTTGTTATCAAACGCACTGCGCGACATGCCCACCAACTGGCCTATACGCTCGTTGGTGTGGTAGTCCTTATCGTTCTCAACGTCTGGGCGATTGCGGTAGAACACATAACCCACCAGCGCCAGGTGTTTACGTTCGCTCTGCTTCTCCAGTAGCGTCATCGCCGCACAAGAAAATTTGGTCTTCTCGTCTTTAGGCTGGTTAAACATCAGTCCAATTTGATAGATCATGGTGCCGTTACTGTTACCCGGGTTATGCATCTCTGGCAGTTCCCCTAAGTAGTCGATGATCTGGCCGAACACATGATTCGCCCGCCAGCCTATATCTGCGTTGAGCTCCTTAACCAACTCAACCGAAAGGTAGCGGTCTACTACGTTGATCACATCGTTATCAATACGTTCTGCAGCCATGGTTAATCCATCCTGTGTGTTCCGCCGTGTCGTTTCGGCATGTTTTCTGGATATGGGTCTTGCGGGTTTCTGTCCGGCTTCAGTTCTGCTAACTGTCGCTTAAGGTCTGCCCGCTCACTTTTAAGCCGATCTATCGAATCACGCATAGCCGGGATCAATATTTCATTCGGTATGGCTTCACCGGTTTCTTTATCCAGAACCCCGCTACCGTTGCACTTATCGCACGGCATTTTTTTGTGGAATAAACCCTCGATAAATCCCTTGTCACACAAATCACAATCCACCAACTCAGGTAGTTGGATGCGTGAAGGTGGGGATTTAAGCTTAGGCTTACTCATCCACCAGCCCCCGCTTGGTCGGAGGTAAAGCAAGGTAAGCTTCCACCTCATTAATCAGAGCCTGAGCGCCTTTACACAAAACCGCCTTATAGCCCTGCACCTCTAACCGGCCTAACCACTCTTTCTGGGTTTTGCTCACAGCCGCATCATTAGGCGGTGTCGCTTTAAACTCGATATACAAGCCCATATAGCCACCGCGAGCCACCGCTATACAGATATCCGGAACACCCGCTTTTACACCCTGAGCCTTAAGCCGTGCCCCCTCTCTGGCACCCCCTTTACGGGAACCGCCATTCGGTACGTGGTAAGCCAGCTCAAACACCTCTGGCTGGCGTAATCGCAAATAGTTAAAGAACGCGGCCTGTTCGTTGCCTTCTCGATCAATCGGCATGCTGCAACCCCGCCTCTTTTAAAATCTGTTCCAGGGCGATCTGTTGCGCGTTTAACTGGCTCTGCCACTTCAGCAACAAATCCGCACGGGCCAGCACTAAACCGTTCAACTGGTTAGGGCGCTTGCTGGAGATATTCAGCAGCTGATCAATAGGTTTAAATTCCTGCTCGTTCCAATACAGTAACTCCCCCTGCTCACCCCGCTTTAACACGTTATCGCTGATCATTAGCTCAATAAGCGTATGCTGAAGACGAGAGAGTTGTGCGAACTGCTCAAACGCAGCACGGGCGGCCTGCTCTGGGCATTGAAAGGAGATTCGCCAGGCTGGGTAGTTCATTCAGAAAGCTCCTTGTGACAAGTCCCCTTGATCGATATCCCGCCCTTCGTATCACTCTGCAATCTGAGGCAGTTGTGATCATCAGGAATAGCATCAAGATCGACACCTAAAGCCTCACTAATTTCTGATGAGTGTTCTTTGGCAAGATCTGTAATTTCCTTTAGCTCTTCAGGTGATAACGCATTCATAAGCTCCATTGCCTGCATCAAGCCTTGAGCCGCCAAAAAGTCTTCAGGTGTAAGTAAGTTTTCACCACACTTAGGACAAGGCTTATTAACCCAATCGCCATACTCCTCAAAACTGACTTCTTCGGCGTAGTAATCACATGAATCGTTGTCACACTGAATGCTACCCATCCCCACCATTGCTACATTCTGCTCTTCACTCATATCACTACCTCAAAACGGAATATCATCATCAAAATCATCAAACCCCGGTGCAGGTTGTGGGGCGGCCATCGGTGTGGCGTGTGGAGACTGCTGTGTGCCGTTTTCGTTTCTTCTTCCACCTTGCGGCGGTTGCTGCTGGGGCTGCTGTTGTGGCGCTGGCTGCGCTTGAGCCTGCCCTGCATCGCCACCAGCACGGCCACCCAACATCTGCATTTGGCCATTCATATCCACCACAATTTCCGTGGTGTAACGGTCGTTGCCGCTTTGGTCCTGCCATTTACGGGTACGAAGTGCGCCCTCAATGTAAACCTGTGAACCCTTCCGTAAATACTCGCCCGCCACTTCAGCCAAACGCCCAAAGAAAACAACACGGTGCCATTCAGTACGCTTCTGTTGCTGGCCGGTTTCTTTATCCTTCCAACTGTCGCTGGTGGCGATGGTGACATTGGTAACCGCATTACCATTTGCCATATACCGAACCTCAGGATCGCCCCCAAGGTTGCCCACCAGAATGACTTTATTAACGCCTCTCGCCATGCTTAAAGTCCATTCGTTAGGTTGTATAGGTGACGTAAAACCAACAGTTCTTCTGGTAATTCTGCTTTTTCAATCTCTGCACCGTTCACCCATGCATTTTGAATGTTTACCGGGTCGTGATCTGAAATACCCCGATCAGGAAACTTAACGGCACACAAGGTTTTTAAGGCTTGCCGCACGTTATGAAGTTTATTTTCAAGGGCTAGTTGGGAGTCAGTAACTTTCTTTAAGTCAGCCTTAGCCCCCAGTGCCGCTGTTTCTAATCTACGGCTTCGGTCCTGCTCTTCTTTCAGTAGATTAAGTGTTTCATAAAGTTCTCGCCCTAGTTCAGCTTTAGTGGTTTGTTTAATACGCTTTTCCATTTCTCGAATATTCATGCTCTCCCCTCCAATACCGCCGCTGGCACAATAAACGCCTCACGGTGTCCAAATCGTTTAATCACTGCGGGTTGTGCATCGTTCAGAATGTCTGAAAGATGGTTGCCAATATCACCTACCCCCACCTCAATGGTGGTTTGGGTGATCTGGCGAATGCGTGACAGTTCCCGCTCCAGCTTCTGGATTGTTTTCTGCTGGTCTTCGATGATGCGTTTCTGCTCTGCACTCATGCCGCCACCCTAAAACTGCGGGTTAGCCATTCCAGCGAAAGGCCGCTTTTGCCTGCCATGGATTCTTTGCGTACCGAATCAACCTGCTTAGCCCGTTTCTCAGCGTTGGAGATCCGCACCGCTTCCTCTGCGGTTACCCCGTGTTTGATCATGTACCGGGCCCGCTCTAAACCCAGTGCGGAGCTTTCAACCTTGCGGTAAATTTCACGGTCACTGGGCTGCTCTTCTGCCGGTGTGTTGTTCAGGTAATCCACCATCTGGTGAATCTTGCTGATATGCTCTGCAGCGCGTTCTGCTTCTGAGGTTTTGCGTTTATTTTTCATAATCACCAATCCGTGTTGTTTACATCCATCACCGAGGCGCTTACGTTCGCTCGGGTCTGGGCTGGGTTTAACTCGCCTGCAGGGTTGTTGGCTTTCGAGATCAACAGCCGCTTAACCTGGTTCATGAGTTTGTGTTCCCAAAGGCTTTGCGTGTTTTGGTCTGCCCTGCCTTCCCAGTAGCTGCGGAATTCACCCAAGCAATTGTCTTGCTCTTCCTGGCTTAACTCGGTTAACAAAACGCCGGCTCCACGACAGCGATCTTTAAACGCCGCTGTAGGCATCCACTGAAAGTGCATTGGGAAACGCCTTTGGTTTTTCAAATCAGCCGCTGGGACCAGATCTAAATCACTGAGGAAAACAGGGTGTTCGCTGACGCTGTTGTCGCTGGCGCTGTGTTGCTCTGGTACAGACTCAATAACAACACCGTCATCAACAGGTTCATTGGTAGGTTCTAAAGAGTGGTAGGTTCTGGGTGAAACCATTTCACCACCCCCGGGTGAAACTATTTCACTAGGGGGTGAAACGGTTGCACTAGGTAGTGAATCATTTTCACTAGGGGGTGAACCTATTTCACCACCCTCAACCCCAGTAACTTCAAGGGGTGAATCTGCTTCACTAGGTGGGGGTGAAACCATTTCACCACCTTTAGAGTCAGCATTTACAAGGGGTGCAATATTTTCACTAGGTAGGTTTAAACGGTATTTATTGCTGGAACTGCCCTTAGAAGTAGATCGGGAACAGACCTCAACAAAACCCATTTCAGACAGTTTATTAATATGAGTGATCACAGAACGGCGAGACATTTCACACTGGTCAGCAATGTGCTGATAAGACGGCCAGCACTCGCCCTGGTCGTTACAGTTATCCGCAAGCTTTAACAACACCAGCTTGCGGCAAGAGTTACCGACCTTCAGCTTAAATGCTTTACCAAACAGAAATGCGCTCATGCTTAAGCAACTTCCTTCTTAATAAGCCCTAGTCGTTTGCTGATCCAAGCAATGCCCTCAGGAGTGAAGCGGGTTTGCTGGAATGCGTATCCGTTAGATTCTCCGGTTTTAACCGTGAAATACCCTTTATGGTGAAAGCCGGCGAATGGAAGTAGGCTCCCAGACTGTCTAAACAGAATTTTTTCGCTTAACAATTGGTTAATAAACTCCCGTTCTTTCAAACCTAATACCTTCGCTACTTCCCGTAGACTCTTCGTTGAGCGTGTTTCGACGTAACGCTCCACAAACTCAACAGCCGGTCTCTGTTCCTGGATTAGCTTTTCTTTCTCCTGCACCTTGTCTGCCAAGTCTGCAGCTAGGCGCAAAGCCTCTGGCAAGGTCTGAGGGATAACCGGAGCTGCATACTCTTCTAGCTCCTGCCAACGATCCACCAACCTTGCTGTGAATTCAGGAGATAGCTGGGCAACCACTACATAACTATCGCGTTTGCCTTGTTCACCAGCGAACACATAATTCTTTGTAACAACGTGATTTGCCGCTTTTTCTCCATCCTCAATTTGAGGTTGGGCAATCACCCCTTGTTTAACCAAATTTTCAATCGTCCGCTTAACGTTGTCGTGACGTTTTTCAACCAGAGAAGCTATTTCATAACTGCTCATGGTTAGCGGGTTGTTGAACTGTTGTGCTATGTCAGTCATACTTACCTCGTTATTTTTGACCCGCCGATGCTGCGTCAACAGCGCTTGAGGCGGGTTAAGTTTTGAAAGTAGTTGCCAAGCTCTTCTGCTGGTTATCTTCCCTCTGGTATTCCAGCGAGTATCAAAGACCATAGAAGTCTTGGTATTTCCCTTCTTTAAACCCCCTCATAGAAGAGGCTTAAAAAAGGACCGCTGAAGCGGTCAAAAAGCCAAGGTGCTTGCTGAATTGCTCTGTGGGATCTCCTGATTAAACCTGTATAAATTCACATACCATTCTTGATCTAAAAAAATAGCCACCAGCAGTCATACTGATAGCTATGGTTAGGCTGCCTTGATGCGTGTTGCATGTAGCAGCTGTTCCCCGGTGAACTTGCAGCCAGCGTGTTTAGCAATTATTTCAGCGTAAGCGGTTTCGCCAGAGTAATCGGTGCGAGGTAAACGCCCTGAGCTAAGCCATTTATAAACAGCTCGTTTTGAAACACCGCATTTTTTTGCAACTTCTTGAACGCCTCCGGGCACTTGATCAATTGCAATTGCTAGATTTAATTCAGTCATTCAGGCAACTCTAATGTGAACTTTGAGTACATAATAACTATGAACTGAAAGTTCTTCAAGTATATTGGAGAATTGAACTCATGGTTCATAATAAAAGCATTGCAGAAGAGTTCTCAGAGCGGCTGATAATAGCCTTGGAGCGTAAAGGGATAACCCGCTACGGGGCGGGCGCATATCTTAGGAAGCTCGCCAGTGTTACAGGAAAGTCTGCTAACAACTGGCTGAACGGCGAGAAAATGCCGCGCAGAGATAAAATTCTAATCATCGCAAGTCAGCTGAATGTTAGACCAGAGTGGCTTGAATATGGAGAAGGCGCAATTGCCTCTGGTGAAGGCCCTCTCATATCAGTAGAGCAAACCGTGACCCAGCGAGAGGATAAATACGGGTCATCAAGCCCTAAAGCACAGAAAATCATCAGTGATATTATCGCTCTCGATAGTAGCGGTGCTCTCAACGACAGTCTTCTTGATATGCTTCAAAGCATGCTTGATTCCATACCTAAAAAACCTAACAGGTCAGCAAAAGCTTTTAGGGATTAGTAATAAAAAAATAACAAAGGATTGTAGTAATGGTTAACCCTACCCCGCCTGCGGAAGTAGAACTGGCGAGAGTTCTTAAATCCCCTTCCCCTATTCCATCTGAGGATAAAGGTGTTAATCCCACCTATTACGGAAGTTTGACTCTAAGCGACAACAGCGAAACTAACGCATACATAAAACACATATCACCCGATGAAGTGTTTACAGAAGTTATTTGCTCGCTTATATGCAGATCTATCGGGCTACCAACACCGAAACCTTACATTGCAATACTTGATGGGGATGCAACCTTAGATAGCCTAAAAGAGAATGAAGACCCACTACTCTTCGCAACTGAAGACGCAAAGCGCCCTTCATTCAAAAGACTACTAAGGGAAAGTGAGGCAGTAAAAGAAGCTATAAGCTCAATGCTGCATGAATGGCCGCACACACCCACCAGCGCGGTTTTTGATGAGCAGATAGGCAATATAGACAGGAACACAGGGAACATCCTAATAGATCTTGAGGGAGAATGCAGCCTGATCGATCACGGCTTAGCCTTTAATCACTCCGTAAACCCATCAGATATTCAGCACTATAATATCTTCGCGGAGATTACAGCCAAAAGGAAAAAACCCTTAGATCAAATCAGTAAGGCGCTGCCTAAGCTTCAAAAGGTCGATGTGGATCAGTTAATTATATGCTCCCAGGGTGAAAGATACGCATCACAGCAACATATAGAGCGGGTGCAGATGTTTTACAATACGCGTCTTCGACACATCCGTGATATATTTGATTTAAGATTTGGAACAGTGAGTAATCAGAGCTTACCTTTATGAACAATCCGTTCAGAGACCAATTAAGCGGTGGTGATATATATCGCGGGCAAACAATGCCGGTGTATCTTGAAACACTTCCAGGCTCACTTGAAAGAATCTGCGCACTGGTTGCAGTTCAAGGCGAAGACGGCCGTTTTAAGGTAGCTCGCACTTTAAATAAGCGCATCATAAAAAACCTGTTTGGTAATAAGAGCGAAGGCATCAACAAAGCCATTAATTGGCTAGTCACAGATTTAACCCACCAGCTTAAACAAGGCATTCATATTTCAGAATGCACCTTCTCTATAACCGGTTTCTACTGCCCTGAACCAGAACTTTCTGCTGCAGCATCATTAGAATCATTACTGGATAAAACCATCAACCTTTCAACAACGGTAGGCGGTATGCATGTAGATGATGAGGAAAGACAGCAACGCTTTTCAACGCAGCTTAAATCAACTCTATCTAAATACAATAAAGAGCATCGCCACTACATCGATCAAAACTACATTGTAGGCAAAAGGACTCTTAAATTCGGATTAGTAACCCCCCACCTTGTCGGGCAATACCATGTCATTTACGCAAATAAAGCCAGCCTGAACTCTGCAATAGTTAAAATGGTGGCTTTGGAAGATTTAAAACTGGAAGGTATGTTAGGCAATGATCTTAGCTCCACATTCTATGCAGCTAAAACAAACCACGGCGATACACGCACTCAAGATAGACTGCTTTCAGACCTAAAATATGAGTTAGACCGCAGAGAAATTCCCCTGGAAATATTTGGAGACTATAAAGAAATGGCAGCCCGTTTTGATTCTCTAATTAAAACCCGCTGGGTTAATGCTTCTTACTAACCCCATCATAAAAATTAACGACTCCTGTGCCATTTCATTTTTGTTATCCGTTCATTGATCACAGTAATAACCCAGATCAACCGATCTTGGTGGGCATCCAAATAATACCAATATTCAGCCCTTCCCCACGCCAAGCAAACATCTCTCTTCTCTTTTATACAAACAATCTCTGAGTGTTTGTTATATGGTCGGCCCGCATGAACCATCAATTGAGCAACACTATCTCCGGCCATGATGTATTTTCCACTTTCCGTCTTAAAACGAGACGCCTGCACGTTTAATGATAGAGTGAATGCCAGCACGACTAAAATCCATTTCATATTTAATGCCTTTAATTATTCCCAATTCTTTATTTTAGATATTTCTTCATCACTAAAAGAAGTGTAGAGATACTTATCCCCCAGTAGATCTATTGCCAAACAAACACCGCCCCTATCTCCGATCCATAAACTTTTAGCTCGTGGCTTAAGTTTTGATGCTAATTCTAAATCCACAATTAGCTTGGCTAACTTCCTTGGTATAAAACCTACATGATCTTCAGCTACACCAAACAAAAACCTTTTTCTCAAGGCTATTACTTTAATAGCATTTTTGTCGTGTGGGTTATTCGGGTCCATCTCTAACACTAATGGTATAGAGCCCCGATTGGACCAGTGGGATAAAGCTTCTAGTCTGTATGAAGCACCAGCAACCTCAAATTCAGGAACAAAGATTCTCTGCCCTTTCGGTATCACAGTTTTAAATCTTGAGTTTTCAGCCATTCTTCTATTCTCCTAGAGGAAAACCTATCAATGCTGAAACGCCATTTCTACTTCCCCACAAAAAATTAGGAATTTTTCTCAATCAAAGTGAACTTTTAGTACTTGACATGAGTGAACCTTAGGTACATTATTTGAATCAAATAAACTTTTAGTTCACTTTAGGTGCGGCATGATCACCAGAACAGCAAACGGATACGCGTTCAATCAATGGGAAGGAATTCCAATGAGGCTTCCGGATGGGCGCAAGCTAACCCCAGGTGAAGTACGAGCGGCGGTGTGTCGGGTAAATGGTTTAAACGCCGGTGAAGCATCACAAGAGCTTCACTGCAGTAAAACCAACATCCACAAATACTGGCAGAGCATTTACTTCAAGCTCAACTGCTCAGATGTAGTGATCGCAATTAACAAAATGATCGAGCTGGGCGCCCTACAGAAAACCAGTCTCTGCTTAATCATCTGCCTACTGGGGAACCTGTTTACTCCACCAGCACTGGATGAAGATTCACAAGGCGAAATGCCATTCAGAACCAGACGCAATGGAACACTAACCCAGACAGTAAGAATACTGCCAACCATTCGAGTAATCGCGAGGGTGTAACCATGGAAACACAAGCAAAACAAAACGGGTTTGAGGTATTTGAAACACCCTACAAACTCTATAAGCACGGCTACACCTTCCCGATGGTGGTTAAGTATGAATACAACCAGGCAACCAAAGAGCTGCTGGTATTAGGTGTTTCCCCTTCTATGGAGTTAACCCAGAAAGATATGGAAGAGATAGACCTTCATTGCTGGAGCGACCGAGTTAGACACGAAACGTTAGAGTTTCTCGAAGAAGAGGTTTACACCCTGCTGGGCTGTTCACCTACCGGGGAGGTTCGTTGTGCTTAATCTGATCCCAGAATGGTTTATTTACTGCTTGATGTTATTCGGTTGGGTGTTTGTGTTCGTCATTGCAATGTTCACAGCCTGGGGAATAGGTACCGGCATTGTATGGATTAAAGCTGTGAAAAACGGTGAAGATCCAAGAGAAGCAATAGAGCCATGGTTGGCGGAGCTTTAGATTGTTATTTATAACTTGTTGAGATAGTTAAAAATGAAAGCACTTACATACTTTATTCTTATCTTCACCGCCCTACTTACTGGGCAATCCCTCGCCGCAAGCTGTAGCTCTTACAGTTCCTGCTCAGAAGTAGTTCAAAATCTTGGCGGTAATTGGGGACTCACAGATAGAGACGGCGACAGCATCCCTTGCGAGAAGCTCTGTAAAAGCCGTGATGAAGTACTAACTCTGCTTGATAAATATGGCCGAAAAGAACACACAGGCAAGCTCTACGAAATCGACTACGCCAAAGTGCTTTGCCACAAACTAAATGGCCAGATCGAATACCACCTACCAGACCGGACACGTGTTGATTGCCTGACGGATACACAAGCCATAGAAGTTGATTTCATTCACAAGATAGATGAATGCATTACCCAGGCCGCCCACTATGGAGAAATGACGGGGCGAACCCCTGTCTGCGCCTTACTGGTCACCAATAATGAAGACCTATCAGCTATAGGAGGCCTGCCGGAATCCCCAATAGAAATTATGAAAGTCCTGGCGGGTCGCGAATGCACACTTTCTTACATGGCTAAGCATTCGCTTTAATCGGAAATCCGCATCTTAAATTCTCAGCAAAAGGGATAGATCATGAGCTACATCACCATAGAAGCAGACATAACAACCGAAGTAGATATCAATATTGATGAGCATCGAGATGAATTGATTGCAGCGCTCGACCTGGAGGCATCTGAATTTGTATCAGAAGTGTATCGAGAGTTTCAGTTATTTGGCCCTAAAGCTGCTATTTCAGCGGTTGAAGATGCGATTTATAAGAAGCTTGGCTTTGAAGTAAAACTGATCGACTAACCCAATTGTTTGGGCGCAGATTGATGTATGGGAAAACCTTAGTGACGGCCCGCACGACCCAGACGAGGTTGATTGGGATGAGCCGTTCTCAGGGTAAGGCAATATAACCCCATTGTTTACGGGCGCTAGTGTAGCGAAGGCATGAGCGAAACAGAGTCCGAGTAGAACTATTTGTTATGTAGGTTTTTAGAGAAATGTATAAGCTATCTAGGGATTACAAAAAGTTATTCAATCTCATTGAGAAAGGGGCTGAAATAGCTGCATGGGCGGATTACCGCTCTATAAATAAAGAGAAGCCACTCAGGGATATATGCAGCGTTAAGCGCTGGAAGCCGTATCAAATCAATATTGGCTCACGAGGAATTTCGTATGGCGATGTTTATCCATTTGAGTCTGAAGAAGGCCCGGAAATAGATGTGTTTATTCAGCACTGTGAATCAGCAAATTTAGAGTGGATAGACCCTACATAAACTTTGCATAAATCGCGAGTGAAACGAAGTTGAAAATTAATGCGATTGTTATTTGGCGAAAAATTAAGAGGAAATGGCTCAATGAGTGAAGATTCTGTAAGGCCTTATTTGAATGTTGATATCTTGGATCAGGCGATATGCCAAGTAAAGCATTTTAATGACTTGCCCAAAACTGTCGGAGATATCTTGAGAATTGAGTGTAGCGGCGGGCATGTTGTTGAGTTTGTTGCTGGTCATGACTTGCCTGGAGTGGAAGGCGATTTGCAGTGGTACTTAAAGGTTTAAGGTTCGCTGCCAAATAACCCAGAGATAAATGGCGCGCATAGCGTCCATGATTCAGCGCCATGTTATGCGCTGGGAGATATTTAAAATGTATATGAAGGCGATTTATTTAGGCGCGGGCGATGATGGTTATCAGACAGGCGTAGGCGCAGAATTCGATACCCCAGAAGAGACAAAGGCAGCTTTTGATGCTCTAAAGCCTCGCTCAATTGATGTGTCTAAAGCCCCATTTTTAATTGATTTGTGGGATGAAGAAAAAGGGATTCTTGACTCAATCGGAGTCAGTGAAGAGCTATACACCGAAGTTACAGGCCAGCAGGTATATAGCGCCGAGGTTTATAAGCAAATTGACCGTGATTATTGGTCGCAAGCTGAAAGCGCATAACCAATAGCTAAACCGCAGCCGAAAGGCTGTCGAGAATTGAGCGCCTTGTTATTTGGCGCGGGAGATTTATTTGAAGGCGAGCAGGTTAACGTTTTTAAACCGATGGGTTGGGAAGCTAGTTATCTATAACAGCAACAGCAGTATAACCGAGCCTAAAGTTGTATTTATCTCTGGTGTCAGTAACCGGGGGCGACTGAAGGGGCAGGTTCTAAATCGCTCTGGAATGGTCTTTGTTGGTCATCCTAAATACTGTGTTGAGTACACGCCTAGATTATTTAACAGACTTCTATTTGTCTTTGAGTGGCGTAAAGCGCTTGCGGTACAGCAGGCGATGAATAATAGGCTAACTACTGGTAAATGGTAGCACCCAAAGCCCGTTAGATCAGATAATGACTGGATAAGGTAAGAATATGAGTGAACTACTATCAAAAGATGAAATGGTAGAACTTACCGGTGCAGCCACAAGAGCTAAACAGATTAAGGTTCTAAGGGATGCGAACATCTCTTTTGTTATCCGTGTAGACGGTTGGCCACGAACAACCTGGTACAACGTAAACAACCCATCTCACCTTCGAGCAATTAAAATGGAAGACGAACCAAACTTTGGGGCAATTGGATAGGTAAGGCTATGGGGCGAAAAAGGAAGGAAGGAACAGAGTGGCTACCTCCTCTTTGTTATGAGGGCCGTTCAGCTTATGAATTCAGACCGACTGTTAATGGTAAGGTCCAGATAATCCGCTTATGCGCACTAGGCACTAAACAGCACGTTGTCTGGAACCGTTACGAGCAAGAAAAGCGTAAGCTTGAAATGAGCAGCGGAACCGTTGAGGCGTTGTTCGAAGAGTTTTTCGAAAGCCCTCAATGTCTAAAGCTCGCCCCCGGAACCATTCGCCAGTATAGAAAGAACGCCAAAATGCTCTGTAAAGTCTTTGGACACCTGCAAGCGAAAGCGGTACTGCCTGAATGGGTTCGTGAATACATGGATACCCGCGGGAAAGATCACGAAGTAACCGCCAACAGAGAAAGGGCTTTTATGTCGCGTGTATATAACTGGGGTTACGAACGCGGCAAAGTTCCTATGAATCCATGCGATAAGGTTAGAACCTTCTCAGAGAGCGCCAGAGAGCGTTACATCACAGATGAAGAATACAAAGCAGTATATGACTGCGCCACCTCTTTAGTTAAAGCAGTAATGGAAATTAGTTACTGCTGCGCCGCTCGTAAAAGTGACGTTCTAGGCCTGACAAATAAGAAGCTTTTGGATGAAGGGATAAAAATCAAACAAGGGAAAACAGGCAAAGAGCAAATTAAAGCCTGGTCCCCTCGCCTTAAGGCCGCTATCAAACTAGCTAAAGACTCAAAAGCCACCAGCTTTAGGTTTGTAATTTGCAACACAAAAGGCCACAAAGTAACGGTGGATGCGTTCGATTACTACTGGAACAAAGCAAAAGATGAAGCAGCTAGAAAGAACCCAAGCCTAGATTTTGACTTCACTTTCCACGACATCAAAGCAAAGAGTATTAGTGATGTTGAAGGCACTAAAGCAGAGAAACAAAAGTTCTCCGGCCATAAAACATCAGCAATGGTGGATACATACGACCGGAAAACGGAAGTGGTAGATACACATTAACCCGAATATTAAGGAGCGCGCCTTATGGAACGCGAACAGAAATACTTAGTTATCAAACTGGCTGATCTCGAAAACTACCTGCCTGATATGGAACACAACGAGATTATCCGTCTCGCTCAGTTGGTAAAGCAGCGTCGAATTGCTGACGGCAAACAAGACACTCAATATGTGTGCGTTGCTGATGATTGGCCGATGTATGAGCCGGTTTGGAGCATGATAGAACGCTGGGTTGATGGTGGCGCGTCTTCTTCAATGCCTTGTTATTCAGCTGAGCTGTCAGAAGCAATAAATAAAATAGCAGCTAATGCCAATTTCTGCACAGATGCTTTGCTGGATGATTTGGTAGATTGGCTCTGCGCAAACGGATATCAAGGCGCAAAATTTAGAAGCCAAGTCGAGCGCTACAAATTAAACAGAAACGCAGATGCGGAATGCATGCCTGAATAACACCGCGTTTATAAGCCAAATGGCACATATGCACGCAAACAATACCGCCCTATGAGGCGGTTTTTTATTGCTAAGACTGTACCAAATAATACAGTTTTTCAGACATCTATAGGCGCGAAAAAACTACTGTATAAAATGAAAGAAAAAATGAAATAAAATGAAGCGGCTTTTTGGTTAGTAAATCTTAACCTTACAGCCCTTTAAAAATGGTGCCCGAGACCGGAATCGAACCGGTACGCTTGCAATAAGCGGGAGATTTTAAGTCTCCTGTGTCTACCAATTTCACCACCCGGGCTGGGAGATGGAGGCGCGGGTCGGAATCGAACCGGCGTACACGGAGTTGCAGTCCGCTGCATGACCACTCTGCCACCGCGCCTTTATTCTTGCTCTTGCAAAAAACCCCGGATTCCGGGGCTTGATAATTGGAGCGGGAAACGAGGTTCGAACTCGCGACCCCAACCTTGGCAAGGTTGTGCTCTACCACTGAGCTATTCCCGCAGCCTTGAAACAAGTGGTGGGTATTATAGAGCTCCGCTCTTGTATGTCAACACTGTAACAAGAAAAAAATATG
>JASBRM010000107.1 GCA_030149405.1 Neptuniibacter sp.
GATAATGAATAAACTGGTGGCATCCATTTAGCTATCTCACGAATTAATTCGGGTTACATCTACGTACAGAGTTAATTGTTGCCCCGGCTTCAGATAACGATCCTTTTTGAGTTTATTCCACTGCAGGATGTCAGAAACGCGGACATTGAATTTATTAGCAATTCGGTAGAGTGAATCACCCGAACGAACCTTGTAACCAATCTTGCGAATAATCTGTCGGTCTGAAGAGGACAGAGCTGTCTGCTGGGGTTTGCTCCAGATAACCAAGCGTTTTCCAGCTCTCAATGGATCTCCAGGCGCCATGCTGTTCCAGCGCGCTAGCTGGCGAACACCCACCTGATATTTGTTGGCGATTTTCCAGAAACTGTCGCCAGCTTGTACGGTGTAATACTGCTCATGTCTGTCAGTCGTTCTGGCAATCACTTTTTGTTTATGCGCGTGCCTTTGTTGCTGGCTTAATGCATATTCACTGGAATTCTGGCTGGCCGTCGAAATCATTAACGACTGGCCTGCACGAATATTATCATTGTGCAGTTTGTTTGAGCGTTTAATGTGCGAGACGGTTGTATCGAATTTTTTCGCGATAACAATCAGCGAATCCCCGGACTTAACTTTGTAGCGGGTCCAGTGCACACGTTGATCCTGTGGCAGCTGGCTTAAGGCTGCTTTAAACTTCTTAGTTTTACCGACAGGGATCAGTAGCTCATGTGGTCCATCCGGATCAGTAGCCCAGCGGTTGAACCCCGGGTTCAGCAGATAAAGTTCCTTGGTGGTGATGTCTGCCATTTCCGCTGCCTGGGCCAGATCGATCTGACTGTCGGTTTCTACAGCCGTAAAGTATGCAGTGTTCTCGATCTCAGGAAGTTCAATGCCGTATTTTTCACTGTTTTTGATCAATTCAGAAATGGCCAGTAACTTAGGCACATAAGCCATAGTTTCTTTAGGCAGTTTCAATGACCAGAAATCAATCGGCTTAGATACGCGTTTGTTGCGTTTAACGGCAAGAGAAACATTACCGCCGCCCGCATTGTATGCAGCTACTGCCAACAGCCAATCACCATTAAAGCGTTTGTTCAGTTGCGAGAGGTATGTGTAGGCTGCGTCTGTTGAGCGCAATACGTCTCTGCGACCGTCGTACCACCAGTTTTGCTTAAGCCCAAAGTGTTTGCCTGTGGAAGGGATAAACTGCCACAGACCTGCAGCTCGGCCATGGGAATAGGCGAATGGGTCAAATGCGCTCTCAACAATCGGCAATAATGCCAGTTCCACAGGAATGTCGCGTTTAATCGCTTCGTGCAGAATATGGTGATAGTAGGGCTGTGCTCTGTTTACTACACGCTTAATGTACTTGGGGTGCTTCTTATACCAGTTAAGCTGTTGTTGAACCCGGGCATTATTTGTATGCAGATCAAGCTGCATATGAGTACGGGTTAGATTCCAAAGGTTTTGAGGTTGCTGTTCTTCAACAGTTGACTCGGAAGTATTGGTAGAAACAACAAGCTTTGATTCTGACTGGTATTTAGATTCTGTAAGTTGGGTCTTCTCAGTTTTCTGGGAGACCGATTCAGATGTTGTCTGATCCGGTTTTTCGGCCAGATTTTGGCAGCCGCTTAAAATGAAAACCGACAGCAAAGATAATCGGGCCGAATGATTAATTGAAAACATGATGTTCCGTAACAGAATGAGATACAAAGCTGTTCATTCTATCAGTGGCTAGGGCCTGTTAACACTAATTTCTTCGCCCCTGCTGGAGGTCATTTTTGTTCTCAGTAAGGCTGCATGATCGTGATTTAGTTATTCTCAATAAGCGAATAATAACGAAGCTGAGAGCAAAGAGGGTCCCAGCCCTTCGGGTTGAGGCTATAAAAGGGTCACTCGTTGTTGCTCGTCACTCTTTTAGAACCACTAAAATCGTTCCTCGCGCCTAGATTGACCCTTTTATAGACTCAACGGGGATGAAGAAATTAGTGTTAACAGGCCCTGGTAAAGGGTCAATAGCAGCTAATCACTTCGACCCTTTTGAAATTTAGAACTGGTTCTTCCATTCCCGGATAGAGGCAAAGACTTCAACTTCGTCACCAGATGCCTTTCCTGAGAATTGCTGAGCTGCCTTGATGACGTCTTCATGCTGTGTGCGCATGAATGGGTTGATTTGTTTCTCCTGTCCGATGGAGCTTGGGAGGGTAGGCTTGGATTCTTCTCTCAGTCGCTCACAGTTTTGGATAGAAGTACTTATCTGGGCATTATCGGGTTCCACTGCTGCAGCAAACGCCAGATTTGCCAAAGAGTACTCATGAGTACAATACACCTCGGTAGTGTCCGGCAGTGCTTTGAAATAGTTCATGGCCGTGAGCATTTGTTCTGCGGTGCCTTCAAACAGTCGGCCGCAGCCTGCAAGAAATAAAGTGTCTCCGCAGAACAGCTGCGGCGATTTTTGGTCTGAGAAATAACTTATATGATCCAGAGTATGGCCTGGAACTTCCTGGATTTTCAGCGTGGATCCCAGCACCTGGATTGAATCACCGGTTTTTAAAGGTTTGGTGATGCCATCAAAGCGAGAATTTGTAGGGCCATATACAGGTACATTGTATTTGCCAGTTAATTCATTTACGCCGCCGGTGTGGTCATTATGATGATGGGTGATGAGGATGGCTGCCAATTCAAGATTATGTTCCTGCAAATAATTTAGAACCGGTAAAGCATCCCCTGGATCAACAACCGCAATTGAAGAGTTACCTGGGTTTGAAATTGCCCAAATGTAATTGTCATTAAATGCTGGAATTGGAGTTACGGTAAACATTTCTCAGGTCTCGCTGGTGTTGTGCTCTTTGATAAGAAATATAATACTCAATCTAAACCACAGTCACAGAGATTTTTGCTAAGTTTAAAAAAGATGACTTTTCACCCTCAGCAGCCCATAGAAATTTTAATACCGAGATTAAAAGCCTGGTTTGATTCAGAACTCGGTAGAGAACTGCTCACAGCAGAAAAGGCTGTAGTTGATCGAATTGTGTCCTCTTTATTTGGTGTTCATTTAGCACAGTTCTCAGTTGACTCTCGTGTTAAATTATATGAAGAAAGTCCTGTAACACATTGTTTTTCAGTGATTCCTAGATTGGAGTTAGGCATCGATGAACATAATCTAGTGGCTGATAATAAAGAAATACCGCTGGCCCACGAAAGTGTGGATGTTGTTGTATTGCATCATGCTTTGGACTTTACCGATTCTCCTCATCAAGTCTTACGTGAAGCTTCTCGTATTCTGCGCCCTGGCGGACATGTCGTGATTGTTGGGTTTAACCCGCTTAGCGCATGGGGCTTATACCGGTTGTTTTCTCGGAAAAAAGATCTGCCACCTTGGTGTGCGCATTTTATCAGCCACCGGCGTTTATCTGATTGGTTAAAGTTACTGCAGATGACTGAACTAAGGCATATTACCGGTTATCATGGTCAGGCATTTGAAAAGGTGACCATGAGATCACGACTTGCGTGCCTGCGTAATTCAATTAAACGCAGTCCTGCAAAGAACGGTGCTTTTACGGTCATGTTAGCCAGGAAAGATATTGCGGGTATGACACCTTTACGATCTGGCTGGACCTTGCGTCGATTAATTAATATCCCTGTAGCGGAACCCTCTACTCGGGGTTCATTAAAGCCTGTTAACACTAAGGAATCAGCTTGAAGGTCGTTGAAATATTTACTGATGGTGCCTGTAAGGGCAATCCTGGCCCCGGAGGATGGGGTGCTTTAATGCGTTATGGCGAGAATGTTAAAGAGCTTTTTGGTGGTGAAGACAATACCACCAATAACAGAATGGAGCTTATGGCGGCCATTGTTGCACTGGAGACATTGAAC
>JASBRM010000162.1 GCA_030149405.1 Neptuniibacter sp.
CCATTTTTGCCCTCAGCTTCGTTATTACTCGCTTATTTAGAACAACTAAATTACGCTCATGCTGCCTTACTGAGAACAAAAATGGCCTCCAGCAGAGGCGAAGAAATTAGTGTTAACAGGCCCTAACTAACCCCCTCCACAATCACCAGTGGTTTCCTGCAACAAGAATTATTGTTTTCTAATTTCAAAAGCTCTAATTAAGGAAATCACTGGCAATCATCTTTGCTCAATGGCATATTAAATACCTGAGTATTTTAGTCATGCAATTTACATGGAATGTAGTTGTTTATTCTCTGGTTAAATCAGTCTTTGGGGATAATTACAGATGTTAAGTGAAGCAGCTGCTAACTCTACCGTCCTGGTTGTTGATGATATGGCTTCCATGCGCGCCATCACCAAAAAAGTTTTGAAAACTTATGGCGTGAAAAATATCGTAGAAGCCGAAAACGGTAAGCAGGGATTAGGGCGACTCAAGGTATCCAAAATAGATCTGGTGATTTGTGATTGGGATATGCCAGAGATGAATGGCTATGAGCTGCTGCAAGTGGTGAAGGGAAATGCTCGCCTGTCAAAGATCCCTTTTATCATGCTGACTGCGAATACATCCAAAGATTTTGTGATTAAGAGCCTCCAGGCTAAGGTTGATGACTATATTGTGAAACCTTACCAGCCACAGGCTTTAATTGATAAAGTGAAAAAACATCTGAATTAATGCTTATTCAGATCACCTAACACGTATAAAGCTCTTCAATTTTTTCTTTCGAAAGATCTAAATCTACAGTGACAGGAACATCGGTGATTCTGCGCCCTATTGGGTTTGAGCGGTTATACTTTTCTCTGTACTCAAGTTTTTTCCTGGTCTCCATATCCTGCCGGCGATCACAAATTGAACGTCTTCTTTCCTGCCCCGGATAGCGTGAGAACATGAAGAGCTTCCACCACTCTTCAGCCTCAACAAAAGAGTGCAGATACTCACTGGTTATATAACCCTCCTCATCCATCCAATAATAGACAATCCGTCCGTCAATAAGGTCCTTTACCAGCTTCATCATGACCTCCAATTACTCCCTCTATATCTTCAGCCTAGCTGTATGTTCATTAAAGTCCATAAATGGTTGGAATTACCGATATCACAGTCTGCACCGAAAGCTTATTCACGCCCGAAAATAAATACTTACGTTCAGTATGGTAAAAGCCATTGCTCATATAAAATAAGTGTTTTCCCTTATCGTAATAGCAGCCTTGGAGAAGTACATGGAACAAGATGCGAATTCTCATGATGTCAAAGATGATGAGATCCCGGTTCTTCAAAATGAGTCCGTTGCAGCTGCAATCTCAACCATCGATGCTTTGATTGATGGCAACTTCCTCGTCAATGCAGATGAGTCATCCGAACTAGGAAAAGCCCTGCAAAAGCTCATTCTTAAACTAAGAGCCTCATACGACCACGAGCTGGATCGAGTGGTTAAGCTCTCAATCTGTTCGAATGAGACAAATACCTCTTCAGCACGCTTGCTTTATGCTCTGCAAAACGTGGATAACCGCGCACAATCCATTGCTGCTGCAGCTGAGGAGCTACAAGCATCAGTTCAGCAGATTAACGACCACAGTTCAGGGATTCGCAAGGAAAACGAATCCTCCATTCAGGTAATGAATGAAGTAGTAACAAGTCTGGATTTAACGGTACATACCTTTGAAGAGATCGGTGCCGCTGTTCTGGATGATGTGGAAAAAATATCGGAGATGGAATCCTTTGCGAAAGAGGTTAAAGACATCGCAGAATCCATTAAAGGCATTGCATTCCAGACTAACCTTCTGGCGTTGAACGCAGCGGTGGAAGCCGCGCGTGCCGGCCAGGCAGGTGCTGGGTTTAGCGTTGTTGCTCAAGAGATGCGATCTCTGTCGAAAAACTCTGAGAATGCAACTAAACAGATCACCACACTGGTTGAACTGTTTGAAGCCAAAATGAAAAGCGTCACGGC
>JASBRM010000171.1 GCA_030149405.1 Neptuniibacter sp.
CGATGCTTAGATGTTTTTTTGAATTAGTCATAATATAAGTTCCTATATAATCGATAAAAAGTTAAGTTGATTTAAATGCTTGCATGCTTATCAGTTCTGCATAAGTGACTCCTTTGTTTTCGGATCAGTTGATTTCATCAACCAGTAGTCTAGGCTCAGATAGCGACCGCCACCGGTAAAAAATAACGACAGAAGCATCACAAAATAGGTAATCGCGAATTCGATGCCATTGTTCAGAATAGTTACAGGGCCTGAGCTCGTAAGCCATTGGTAGTTACCATGCTCACGCAAGGTGGCGATGATCCGTTGCTTTTTCTCGACGGCATCCAGTACACGGTCATTAGCGAGCCAGCTGGACGCATCCGAGAGCGCCAACCAGCCGTTTTCCCAATGCACCATGAAGGCCGCGACCAGCATAACCACCATCAGCGGTATCGTGATAAACCGAATACCCAATCCAAGCAACAGCAGAATGCCGCCCACAACCTCGGTGCCAACAGCTAATGCTGCCATCACCTCTGGAAAGGGCAGGCCCAAACTGTGTTCAAACCAGGCTACGGTATTTTCGAAGCCAACTAATTTAGTCCATCCGGATTGCAACATGACGGGTGATAGAAACAAGCGCAGCCCAAGGGGCGCGACTCCGTCCAGTTGTTGTAGTGCGGTTTCGCCGCGGTAAAAATCTTTGATGTGCGTAAACATAGTATTTTCCTGCTATAAATATTGGTTTGTTAAAAACACAGCGCCAAGCTATTTAGGCCCTAATTCAGACCTGATGCTTTTTCAGCATCCTTGGAAAGGTGGCTCAGTTGTCGCATGTAACTCTGCAAGTCGTCCGAGCCACCGATATGGGTATCGCCGTGAAAAATTTGAGGCACTGTTCGGCGACCGCTGCGGGCAACCATTTCTGTAAATGCACCGACGTCGAATGCCACATCAATTTCCTGATGGTCCCAGCCAAGACTGTCCAACAGTCGTTTAGCCGCTTTGCAGTAGGGGCAATAGTCTTTGTGATAAACGGTAAACATGCTCATTAGTTTTCTCCTTTCCTGAATACTTGTATGGTTGTTAGAATAGCCGGCAACAATTGCAATGGCTGTGCTTAAAATGACTGAACCGATGTCTGAAAGTCCGAACATTTATCTGGACGACCCCGACCCCTTGAGTGTGCTGTTGAATCGCATGGCGTTAAATGCTGAGGTGTACGTCAATGGGGATTTCTGCGGTACTTGGGCTGTCGACACGGCCGGTAGCCGACGTATACCTTTTCACTTGATTGGGGAAGGTGAAGCTTGGTTGCACTTTGAGAAGGAGGCACCACAAAGTTTGCAAGCGAAAGATCTGGTCCTTTTCCCACGGGATGCGCACCACATCATCTCGCATTCCTCAGAGCGACCTCCGAAACATCAGGTCAACACACCTATGAGTAATGACGGAGCCACGACACAAATGGTGTGTGGTTTTTTTGAGTTTCGTAGTGCACTTGTGTTTCCGTTATTGGATGCCTTGCCCGAGGTGATATTGTTAAGTGCACATTCATCCGGGCAGGCGCAGAGAGTGCAATGGCTGGTCGACATGATGCTGATGGAGCTGGAGGAGGCTAAGCCGGGGAGCTATGCGGTCGTGGATCAGCTCGCCTACCTGCTTTTTGTCGAGATTCTCCGCCAGCAGGTGGACAGTGGTACGTTGGCAAACGGTCTGCTCGTTGCATTGTTTGATGCGCGTATAGGTCGCGCATTGAGCGCCATTCACCAGAACCCTGAACATGACTGGTCGCTGGCTTCCCTAGCGGATAAAGCTGCCATGAGCCGATCCAGCTTTGCAGATCGTTTTAATCGTGTTGCAGGCTTAAGCCCGATGAAATATCTTACCTTGTGGCGCATGGCAGAGGCGCGCCGCTTGCTGACCACCACCGACTTGAGTACAGCACAGATCGCAGAAAAGAGTGGTTATGAGTCTGAGGCGGCCTTTCGCAAAGCGTTCAAGAATACCCAGGGAGTCACGCCTGGTGCGGTGCGCAATGTTGCTCGCGGAGAGCTAACTGAAACAGAAAAAGCCTCCCCGAGCGGAGAGGCTTAGTAGGCATTACTGATTTTACAGCTCGCTGGCAGGGGTATGCTCCACTTGTGGCCACTGCGCGTTAGCTTCACTGATGTGCTTGGGAATGTCTTTTACCCAAGCCTTGTACACATCCTGATTCTTATTGACGTACAGCTTACCGTCCACAATTTCGAACGCTTTGCCGTCGACCTCAAATTTCTTGCCAAAGGTCATGCCGTAGGCGCAAAAGCCGCCGTACTGTGGCGCGTAACGCGCGGGGTTTTCGCGGAAACTATCCCGATTTTCCACAGAGCTGAATCGATAGATGGCGCCGTTATAGACCGCAGTATAGTCGGCACTGCCTTTTACCGGCTTGCCTTGTGTGAAGTAGGCAACTGCGTCATGCCCGGCGAGAACAACATCATTGCTATCGGTGTCGGTATCGTGCCCCGCAAAAACCAATGCAGAAAGCCCCAGTAGTACTGTACCTAATAAAGTTGAAAGTCGTTTAGAAAGTGTCATTTGAAGTATCTCCTGATTAATGATTGGTGACAGGACAAATTATAGGGTTGGACGGCGGTAATCACTATGTCCGGCATTGGGGGAAATGTGTCAGAGAATCCGAAATGAAAAATACGCGCCGTGTTATCGGCTAACATTTCGCTAGAAGTGTAATTGGGCCACCAAAAACTACAATGAACCTCCAGCTCTTTAGGGCTACAAGACCATCAGGCTATCTCAGTCCTTTCCTGGCAATCAATTGCCAGAAGTTTTTCTTTTTTAATCTCTGGATGAGCATGCAGCGCTCTTTTCCATACCGACAAACCTGGGCCAGGTTTGTCGGATGTTTTAGAGCGTGCATTTTGAAATAGAAAAAGATATTTGGCCCATCATCAAATGGCGTCTAATGATGGATATGATCCCTCTACTATCAGACCACAGATTTAAACACATTAGATTAAGCCCCAATTGTAAACCTCCCCTAGAATAGGGTCATCGCTATTTGGAGCACCCGGAGACCACACTGCCTCAAAGCCGTTTTAACCCTTTTACGAAGACCTAGTATCAACTGTGCTTCAAACCAGGGGTTTTTAGACAACCAAATATTATTGTGAGGACCGGGGTGCGGCAACGGCATGATCTGTTTGCCATAACCTTTCCAGTGCCGAACGGCTTCAGTTATCGTCTCCCGCCTGGTCGGTAGGTGCCACGCCTGTGCATACTGCCCTATCACCAAGGCCAACTTGATGCAGGGCATCTCATCCAGCATTCGTTGGCGCCAAGTCCGGGCACAGATCGGGAGAGGCGGTAAATCACCTGATTTGCCTTTGCCAGGATAGCAAAAACCCATCGGTGGAATGGCGATTTTGATGCATCATAAAACACTTCTCGATCGATCCCCACCCATTCTCGCAGCCAGTCTCCACTCACATCATCAAAGGAGAATATAATTCGCGAGACTCTTTTGGAAAGCCTGGTCAGCTCCACCAGTCAGTGACAGGCATCTATTCTAAAATTGGATTAGAAAGGCCGGGGCTATCTCTGCCCTGCCTCTTTCTAACATCATTTTTTCAAATTTGTCAGCCTTTATATTAATTGAAGGCATATACAGTATATTGGCATTTTCACGGGCTTTACCGGGTTCGCTAGACGCTCACTCCCCTTCGAGGAACTGCCGCCCTTTCAATCCCTAACGCTTCAATTCAGTAATAACCCAACACTGATCCAACCCCGCTAGGGGCTTTGCCCCACGCGCATTGCAAGTGCAGGGCTTCGCGCTTCCTCACCCGTTCAGATTCCCCCGCTTCGCTCCTCCACTTAGCTGCGGCTTCCGGTGAGCCACCTGCAATTTGCTACCCCCACGCTTCGCCAGCGGTGCAGGAGCGCAGACGAGCGCTGCGCTCGTTAAGCACAATTCACAAACTCAAGGGCAACTATTATGAGAAAGACCATTTATGAAACTAACTATGACCGACTGATAAAACTGGGCGTTATTACCAAAGACGGTGCAATGCCGAAGCCCTACAGAAAAAGCTATACGAATGGTTTTATGGATTTAGTGTTGGAAAGAGTCGAACATATGGATGGCGTATCGGGGAACTCTGGCGTTGCGTTTTCAATGGCGCATTATTTCCGGCAAAACGGTGATCTTTGTAAAGATCCGGAAATGGTTGTTATCGTTTATCCAATATCGAAGATGGTTGAAGCGTTGACGTTTGAACAGTCCCTGCCTCCGATTTACCAAGAGGTTTTCCCGGAACCCAGAAAATTCTATCCCCACCTGAGAAAAGAGTTAAACGGATTTTTCAGGCTATGGTTGAACAACCTCATTGATCAGGGGCATGGCAAGCAATGGGCAGTAGGTGACACATAACGAACCAATATCTACACTGCAAATGACGCTCTGACCTAGCAATTGGTTTAGAGCGCCCACCCTTTCGGGCAAATAATGCAGTTTGAATTTCTTTCTCACCATAATGAAAAGTAAATCCGTGTAGACCTGCCTCGATAGTTTATCGTGTCAATAAACTATTGGACGCTAGACTCATGAATCCCCCCTCTGTGAAAGAAAAAGAACTATCGACTAAAGAAGCCGCTCAACTGCTTGGACTATCCCCCAGCACATTAAGGAAATGGCGCTGCACGCATGAGCACCCGGAATTGACTTGGAGAAAGAGATTTCGCCATGTGTTTTATCTTGAATCAGACGTTATTGAATTCAAAGAGTTGAGCACTAAAACTTC
>JASBRM010000028.1 GCA_030149405.1 Neptuniibacter sp.
GTAAGCACCTGAAAGAAGAAGATATCCGAGCAGTGGTCGGTTATGCCGGTCAGCAATTCACCGAGATTGAACCGATGTTTGGTGAGCAATATGGTCAGGTCTTGGTAGGGCTGAAGCCTAAAACCGATGATAATCGCTCAGTTGATGAGTTGTTAGCTGCAGTCAGAGAAGATGCTTTGGCCCTGCCCGGGCCTGTAAATATCTCGTTCCTACGTTTGGCGGGTGGGCCTCCTGTGTCTAAACCGATCAGCATTAAGGTGCGTGGTGATGAGTATGACGAAATCCGCTCTGCTGCTGATGCGCTTAAAGCTTATCTGAGTACAGTGCCTGAAATCACAGATATCACGGATGATGCCGGCGGTGGACGTATGACGCTGTCACTGAAACCTGATTATGATGCGATTACCCAATCGGGCTTACACCCTCTGGAAGTGATTCGCACTACCCAATTGCTGGTCGATGGTGAAATTGTTGCGGATATGCAGCACGAAGGTGAAAAGCTAGAAGTTAGGGTTAGAGCGATCCCTCAATCGTTGTCTGATATTGACCAGCTACTTGAGTTTAAACTGCCGGTTCCTGGAGGCGGTCAGATCGCGCTCAACCGCTTGGTTAGTTTTGAGCGAGAACAGGCTCTGGGGAATATACGTCATTATAACTTCCGTCGCGCTATTACTGTGGAAGCGGATATCTTGCCAAACACTATCGACACAGTGACTGCGAATGCCGGGGTGATCGAACATTGGGAAAACCAACTGCAGGAAGGGTTCCCTAATCTGGATTTGGATTTCTCGGGTGAACTTGATGATATTCAGGAAAGTATGGATGCCATCGGAGTGCTGTTTATCTTTGGGGTTGGTTTAATGTACCTGATTCTGGGTACCCAGTTTTCCAGTTATTTCCAGCCACTAATGATTCTAATGACCATTCCAATGGCATTTACAGGCGTAGTGATGGGGCTCCTGGTCACACAAAATCCATTAAGCCTGTTTACTATGTACGGCGTGGTGGCGCTGGCTGGAATTGCGGTAAATGCAGCGATTGTGTTGATATCTGCGGGTAACCAGCGCTTAGAGAAGGGTATGACGGTTAAACATGCAACGCTTTATGCAGCCCGCAGGCGTGTGATTCCTATTCTAATTACATCCTTAACAACCATTGCAGGATTGTTCTCTCTGGCAACCGGTTTGGGTGGTCACTCATTGATTTGGGGGCCTGTAGCCACGGCGATTGTGAGCGGACTGGCTTTTTCAACGGTATTGACGTTGATTCTGATCCCGATGTTGTATCGGATTTTTATGCAGTGGTCACATAAGAGCGTTGCGAAAGAGCTTTAAAACTCGTAACTGAGTTCAAGGTTGAGTCGGCGTTCACCCTGATCTTCGCTGTTAAGGTGCTGTGAGAACACCAATTCGAGTTCCAAACCGGGAAGTGCGGACTCGTATTCAGCTTTGATTTCAGCGATCCAGCGTTCGTCATCTTCTCGTTCCCAGGACTCTCCGGGCTTACGCTCGAAATCCACTTCATTTTGCCAATAGGGCCCAGCGCTGACCTCCCAGCCTGCCTGTGGTGGAATCCAGTCAAAAATGAGGCCTAATTCAGTTTCTTTCTCTTTTTCTTCTTCCTGCTGTTTCAGGCGAATGTCGTCCACCCAGACATCCCGTTTTTCCTGTTTGAACTTTAGGTAAGGGCTGAAGAAAACGGTGTTCCAAGGGGTGGAGTATTCACCAGTTGCCTTTAAGGACCATTTACTTCCTTTAAGGCTGCCAGAGCGTTCTTTGGCATCTTCCTGGAAGTCTTTAGCGCCGTAGTTAATATCGTAGTAGTGGTCATAAACGCCTTTAAACGCCCAACGACTGGCCCCAAGGACGTTTTTTATTTTGTAGTTGAAACCAACGCCTACATAGTTAATTCGTTCTGTTTCGGTTCTGCTTTTATCTTTATCAAGGGAGCCATCTGAGTTGAGTTCCAGATTTTTCTCCCTGTTCTGTTCAACGATGTTGCCCAGTCTCAGGTTGTACTTGAGCCCTTTAACAGAGGTTTTCTCCGAAAAGATAATTGTTGTTTCGAGTTTAGTTTTCTCTTTATGTTTAACCTTACGCTCATCAAAGGCCCCACCCGATTTAAAGGTAGTTACATCCGATGCCGCGCCATCTGTAATTTTCAGGTCGGTTTTAAATTCAAAGTCACCTGCAAAACTAACTGGCGCAATCAACATAATGATCGGAAGAGTAAGGTATTTATTCATAGTCAGGTTTAGTTTTCTGGTAGAAGCTTGAGGAACTCATCCAGAGCTTTAGGTTTGGAGAAAAGGTAACCCTGACCAAAATCACTGCCCATTTGGGTCAGGTAATCCTGTTGTTCCTTGGTTTCTATACCTTCGGATATCGTTTCCAGTTGCAGCGAGCGAGCTAATGAAATAATGGTTTCGATCACCTGATGTTTGTTGCTGCGATCGGTCACAAAGCTACGGTCAATTTTCAGGCCATCAATCGGTAGCTTATGCAGATAACCCAACGAAGAGTAACCTGTGCCAAAGTCGTCAATCCAGATATCAACCCCGGTCTCTTTCCACTCGCATAGAGTGTCATAACAAGAATCAATGTTTTCCATCATGCTGGTTTCGGTTATCTCAATGTGTAAGCAATGATTTGGAATATCATGATGGCGTAGAAGTTCGGTGATCTGTTTGCACAAACCTTTATTCTTAAGCACGGCTCCGGAAATGTTCACAGATAGCTTAAAGCCTTTATCAATCGGGTAGATATTGGAGGCCAGGTCAGTGCAGGCTTTTTCCAGAACCCAAAGGGTCATTGAAGCAAGTAACTGGGACTTTTCGATCAGAGGTATAAAGTAGTCCTGTGGGATCATCCCCTTTTTAGGATGGTTCCATCTCAACAGGGCTTCAGCGCCAACGATCTCAGAATTCTCAAGGTTGACGATGGGTTGATACGTAAGGAACAGTTGATCGTCGTTTGAATCAAGAGCGTCACGGATGCCGCTGGTGATCTGAATTTTCTCCAGCACTTCAGAATTCATATCGGGTTCGTAGAAACGGTGGCGATTGCGGCCGGAGTGTTTAGCTGCGTACATAGCGATATCGGCTTGTTTTACGAGTTCGGTAATATTATCGGCTTTCTCTGGATAATGAGTGATCCCAACACTTGCCGAAATATGGTGGCGTTCCTCTTTGATTACAAAAGCTTCACCCAGAACTTGCTCAATATGGCTGGCAATGACCGACAGGCACTCCGGTTCGTGAAAGCATGGAACAATCATTACAAATTCATCGCCACCGAGTCTTGATAGCAGCAGCTTTTCAGGGATAGGCAAGTCGATCAACTGGGTGACTTCCTTAAGCAAAGAGCTTAAGCGTTCAGCCACATCCCGTAAGAGCTGATCTCCGACATCATGCCCCGCAAAATCGTTCACTTGTTTGAAGTGGTCCAGATCAATAAACAGTAAAGCCACCTTATGATCGTGGGCTGCTGCCCAGTCGATCATAGTTTCCAGTTCCTCATTGAACATGCGTCGGTTTGGCAGCAATGTTAGTGGATCAAGATAAGCTAACTCCTCAATCTGTTTTTGTGAGGCTGTTACTGATTCTTTCATCTTTTGCAGGGCGTTACCTAGGACTCCGAATTCATCCTTACGAGCCAGCTTAAACTGAACAGTTGTGTTCCCTTCGGCATATTGATAGCAACGGTCAACAAGCGTTTGAATGGGTAGAAACAGGTTACGGGAGAATAAAAACACGATCAGAGTTGTCATTGCTAACAACAGAGTGATGGCGATAAAAGTATATAAGAGAATGCTTGAGCGCAGTTCTGAAGCTTCTTTTTCAAACTGTTGGTTCAGGAGGCCTACTTCTTTATTAACATCCTCAAAATCTACCCCAACCCTCAGAACCGCAAGTGTCGTTGTACCTACAACCACAGGAGCAGCGACATGGAGGCGTAGCTCGGATTGCCTGCTGGTTGAGTCGGAGAAACTTTCCAGAGAATAAGGGAGTAGGCTGGCAACTGGCTGGTTATACGTTTGAATTTCCGGAGTGCCATCATGAATGATATGGCCTTCCAGATCATGCACGTAGGTATAGGAAATATGCTCTTCAAGGTTGAGAGGCTCCAGAATTTCCTGAATAGCACTGAAATCCAGATGATAGACAGGGACATCCAGATTAGAGGCGATTGTTGAGGCCATTAGCTCAGAGTCGCGAATTTTTTCAGTTTCTATTAAACGCGTAATATGTTGTTTTCCGGCAACAACAGACTCTTCCGAATAACGTTCCAGAAAATACAGATTGACGAGTAACACCACACCGCCAACCAGAGCGGTTGCGAAGGCTAGGATAGTACCGTAACGTTTGGCGATTGAAGATCTCATTCAGAGCTTGCCTTCCGATATGAGTAAATTTCCTGCAACAGATCAGACAGCTCAGTTACAGGCTCTTCAAACCCTGTGGTTTTCTCATAGCGTTTCATGACGTCGTGGTCATCTTCATAATCAAGGCTGAGAAGAAATGCTTTTAAGGCATGCCGTACAGCGGGGTCTAACCGGGGGCTTACCAGTTCCAGAGCGCGTGGATAAAGATCTGTTCTGTGGATAATTCTTAGATCAGATTTTAGTGATTCAGGTACCCTGTTCGGATTTTCCCAGTCGCCATTATTGAGAGCCCCAGCTTCAACCAGCTGTTTATGGACCCACAATAGATTGTTCTTTTCATTGCGGCTGAAGGCATAGTTGATCTTATCCGCGGCCAGTTCTGCTTTGGTGCTTTCTATGGCGTTGAAGTTATAGCCTGCTTTTTCCATTACCATTTTTGGCAGGAAGTAGCTGCTGAATGAAGCGTCATGTTCGAAGGCAATACGTTTACCTATCAGATCCCCAAGAGAATGAATACCTGAATCTTTGTGGGTGAAGATAAATGTTTGATAACGCTGTTGTCGGGATTTCCATTTCATCAGCAGTGGAATGGCTTCGGCTTCATGCACTAATACAG
>JASBRM010000210.1 GCA_030149405.1 Neptuniibacter sp.
TAGTTTTCACCTGCTGAGACATAACCGTCGCGCTCAAGATTATCGATATCATAGGCTTTGATATCGGTCATTCTTGCTTCAATATCCCATAGCTGATCATCACGTTCGAAGCCATTACATATCACATTACGATTGTGATGCTTCTTGCGGCGAACGGGTTTTGAGAGCGGCATAAGCAATAGTCTCTCTATTCAGGCAGCATCTGATTTAGTTTCAGGGGTTCTCAGCATTCGACGCAGAACTTTACCTACATTGGATTTAGGCAGTTCCTGTGCAAACTCAACCTGTTTAGGGACCTTGTAGCGGGTCAGCTTGTCCTTACACCATCCCCGCACTTCTTCTGCGGTGAGAGACGGATTGCTGGACACAACAAAGACTTTCACTACTTCACCAGAGATATCATCCGGTACACCAATCGCGGCACACTCAATAATATCCGGATGTAGGGTCAAAGCATCTTCGACTTCGTTTGGATATACGTTGAAGCCAGACACCAGAATCATATCTTTTGCTCGATCCACAATGCGAATATAGCCATCATCATCCCGGGTCGCGATATCACCGGTAATGAAATAACCATCATCTGTGAATGCGGAGCTCGTTTCACGTTCACGTTGCCAGTAACCGCGCATTACCTGCGGCCCTTTCACGCAAAGTTCACCGGCTTCACCATTAGGAACATCATTACCATCTGGGCCAATCAGACGAAGTTCGGTATGCACCATAGGCTTACCAATGGTACCCAGGTGGGTTTGCTTTGGATCATTGAAACATACAGCTGGAGAAGTTTCTGTCAGACCATAACCTTCAATAATTTCGCAACCGGTTTTTTCTTGCCACAAACTAGCTGTTGATGGATTTAAAGCCATGCCACCGGATGCGGTGAATTTAAGGCTAATGAAATCCAGATTTTGGAAATCCTCGTTATTGCAAAGTGCAACAAACAGTGTATTCAGGCCCACAAAGGTACTCATATTCCACTTACCCATCTCCTTAACAAAGCCCGGAATATCACGCGGGTTAGGGATAAGCACACTGTGGCCACCCAAAAGAGAGACCACCTGAGCAACAGTAAAGGCATAGATATGATAAAGAGGGAGCGGTGAGATAACCGTTTCAGCCCAGTTCACACCTGGAACGGTTAATCTCTCCTCAGCCTGGAGCATATTGGAGATCAGATTTGCATGAGTGAGTACCGCGCCCTTAGACACGCCGGTTGTACCACCGGTGTACTGCAACACGGCAACATCCGCGGTTTTTACCTCAACCGTATTGGGTGATTCGCCAACATATTGCATCAGAGCCTTACGCAGTGGCACCGCCTGAGGAAGGTTGTAATCCGGCTCCATTTTTTTGAGATATTTAACTGCAGCATTAAGAAGATTACGCTTAATGAAATCATGCAGATCTCCCACCTGAGTTACGATCAGATGTTCAATGGAAGTATTCTGCAATATCTTCTCTGCTTTGTGCGCCATGCTTTTGTGAATAATCAGTGCCTTGGCACCGGAATCACAAAACTGATGTTCCATCTCATTGGAGGTATACAGCGGATTGGTATTTACAACCACCAGCCCCGCTTTAAGAATGCCAAACAGCACAATGGGATATTGAATCAGGTTGGGTAGCTGGATAGCGACACGGTCACCGGGCTGAAGACTGGTTTCTTTTTGCAGATAGACTGCAAATGCATCGGATAACTCATCCAGCTCCTGATAATCGATGGTACGCCCAAAGCTGGTGAATGCAGGCCGCGCTGCATATTTTTCGACACTGTAGCGCAGGACATCGGGTACGGTCTGAAAACCATATGAATTTATATCGGCCGGAATAGCATCCGCGGCAGGTAACTGCTGCACCATCGTGGGCTCCTCAATAGTTATTCTTATAGAGAACCTGAAGGTTCAAATTTATTAGTTGTAATAAATTTTAGGCTACAGGGAAAATCGCAGCCAGTTTAGTTGCCAGCATAATATCGCCATCTGCCTGGATACGGCCACTCATAAACGCCTGCATGCCGTCAGTTTCTCCGGACATAACCTCTTCTAGAGTTTCACTGTCCATTCGCAGGGTAACGGT
Organism: Neptuniibacter sp.; assembly: GCA_030149405.1. Classification (GTDB taxonomy): domain Bacteria; phylum Pseudomonadota; class Gammaproteobacteria; order Pseudomonadales; family Balneatricaceae; genus Neptuniibacter. The sequence continues at coordinate 2,080 of JASBRM010000210.1, forward strand.
TGCATCATCATTGCTACCTTCAGTCACTTCGCAGCTTCCATCCTGTACGGTTACAAACCACTCACCACCGTCGCTGATTTCATACTGGAACACAGCATCAGTACCAGATGCTGCGTCTGCATTAAAGCGACTTTTCATTTCGGTAAAAATTGAATTCATATCAGCCATTTGTGTACTCCCGGAACTGTTTTTATTTTTTAGTTGATAACGTTTGGCGTTCAGTTTGAGCAGGCCGCGCAGCAAAGTGCGGCCTACAGGATTATTAAGTACCTTTTTCACAACACTTTCCTAAAAGGCAAACTTCTCTTGATCCAGTGCCATCAGGTTGTCTGAGCCTGACTGCATAGTCACAACCAGAGAACGTGTGCGCGGCAGGATGCGCTCGAAATAGAATTTTGCGGTTGCCAATTTTGCTTCGTAGAACGCCTGATCACCCTCACCAGCAGCCAGTTTTTCCTGAGCCACTTTGACCATTCGTGCCCAGAAATAACCCAGTACCACGTAACCGGAATACATCAGGTAATCCACCGAAGCAGCGCCCACTTCATCGCGGTTCTGCATCGCTTTCATGCCGATCTGCATGGTGAGCTCACCCCACTCTTTGTTCAGTTCAACCAGAGGTTTAATGAACGCCTGCAGTTCCGTATTATCTGATTCAGCCTGACAAAACTTGTGTACGATTTTGGTAAAGCCTTTCAAAGACTCACCCTGGGACATCAGTACTTTTCGACCCAATAGGTCCAACGCCTGAATCTGTGTTGTGCCTTCATAGAGCATTGAGATACGACTATCACGGACGTTCTGTTCCATACCCCATTCAGAGATAAAGCCGTGACCACCAAAGACTTGCAAACCGTGGTTAGCAGATTCGAAACCCACCTCCGTCAGGAAGGCTTTTGCAATTGGCGTCAAGAATGCCAATAGCGCATCGGCTTTCTCTTTTTCCTCACCTTCTGCCAGCTTCACCTGATCTACCAACTGTGCACAGTAATAGATTAATGCGCGACCACCTTCTGCAAAGGCTTTCTGGGTCAGCAACATCTTCCGAACTTCAGGGTGCACAATAATCGGATCTGCTGGTTTATCTGGAGTCGCAGGACCATTCAGTGAACGCATCTGCAAACGATCTTTTGCGTAGACCAAAGAGTTCTGGAAACCCCACTCGGCATGAGCCAGACCCTGCAATGCAGTACCCAGGCGTGCAGTATTCATAAAGGTGAACATACAGTTCAGACCTTTGTTGGGCGGACCAATCAGATAACCTGTTGCATCATCAAAGTTCATGACACAAGTTGCGTTACCGTGAATACCCATCTTGTGTTCAAGCGAACCACAGGAAACACCGTTGTTCTCACCCAGAGTTTCCGGCAGATGTTTCGGTACAATAAACAGGGAAATACCTTTGGTTCCTTCCGGTGCATCCGGAAGACGTGCCAGTACGATATGCACAATGTTATCTGCCATATCGTGATCACCAGCAGAGATGAAGATTTTGGTACCGCTTAGTTTGTAGCTGCCATCTTCCTGAGGATCTGCTTTAGTTCGCAGCATACCCAGATCGGTACCACAGTGAGGCTCTGTCAGGCACATTGTGCCGGTCCACTCACCAGACACCAGCTTAGTCAGGTAAGTCTCTTTCTGCTCATCAGTACCATGAGCATCCAGCGTATTCATCGCACCATGACTCAGACCCGGATACATACTCCAGGACCAGTTTGCTGTGCCCACCATTTCGTTGATGATGATACCGATGGACTCAGGTAAACCCTGACCACCCCACTCCTCTTCATGAGCCAGTGATGGCCAACCACCTTCAACAAACTGTTGATAAGCATCTTTAAATCCTTCCGGAGTCGTTACTGCACCATCACTCCACTGGCAGCCCTGCTGATCACCAATCTGATTCAATGGTGAAAGTACTCGCTCTGCAAATTTAGCACCCTCTTCCATGATCGCAGACACCATATCCGGAGTCGCATCT
>JASBRM010000218.1 GCA_030149405.1 Neptuniibacter sp.
GGCTTCCGGTGGTGGATGAGCATCAGCATGTTATCGGTTTTTTATCAGAACATGATTGTCTGCCACATCTGATCACTGACAGTTATCACTGCGACAGTCATCTCAAGGTTGAAGATATCATGCGTGATGATCCTTTGACCGTTCGCTCTGGGCAAAGTGTGATAGATCTGGCACAACAGATTGGTTTGAACAAACCAAAAGTATACGCTGTGGTCGATAACGATAAATTGGTGGGTATTATCACCCGAAGTATGGTGATGCGTGAGTTAAATAACTCACTAAGAAATTGCAAAGTGGTGGCTTAAAAAGAAAAAAGCGCTTGGTTCCAAGCGCTTTTTTGTTATCTAGCGTAGGTCGAGAACAGGCCAGAGATTGTTGTTGGCATGTTCCTCGAGAATATCATCTGGGTTTACCGCTACGGGGTAGGTGACTCGTTCCAGTAATGGCAGGTCATTGTGAGAATCACTGTAGAAATAACTTTCTTCCAGAGAGTGGCCCTGTTTTTCCAGCCAGCTGTTTAAGCGCGTCACCTTTCCATCCTGGAAGCATGGGGTGCCTGCAACTTTGCCCGTATATCTACCATCGATTTGTTCCGGGTCGGTTGCAATAATCTCATCAACACCCAGTCGTTTCGCAATTGGGCCGGTGACAAAATGGTTTGTCGCAGTGATGATTAACAGGAAATCGCCTTGTTCTTTGTGCTTGGCCAGAAGCTCTTCAGCTTTAGGTAAAATGATCGGCTCAATTTTTTCCTGCATGAATTGCTGATGAAGTCTGTTCAGTTCCTCTGATTCAATTTCAGCCAGAGGTTTCAGAGCGAAACTCAGAAATTCAAAAATATCTAACCCACCATTTTTATACTGCTCGTAGAAATAATCATTGGCACGGCTATATTCGTCAGCATCGACAATACCCTTTTCGCAAAGAAATTCTCCCCAGGCATGGTCGCTGTCGCCATTAAGCAACGTATTATCAAGATCAAAAATTGCTAAGCTCAAGAACGAATCCTCTTAGATATTTGTCAGCAGCCGCAAGAATAGGGCTGATGGGGTGTTAATGCAATTAATTACAAATCTTTAAAAGATGATTTGCTGAGCATAAAAGAAGTGTGGAACAATAGCTGTAAATAGATTTGGGAAAAGTACAGTGATTGATTCAGATGGGTTCAGGCCGAATGTCGGTATCATTCTGGCTAACTCGCTGGGTCAGGTGCTTTGGGCAAGACGAATAGGCCAGGATGCCTGGCAGTTTCCTCAAGGGGGGATTAATGAAGATGAAACCCCTGAAGCAGCGATGTATAGAGAGTTGCGCGAGGAAATCGGACTATCGAAAAATGATGTTGAGGTCATAGCGGTAACCCGTGGTTGGTTAAGATACCGTTTGCCCAAGCGAATGATCCGGCGTAATTCACACCCCGTTTGCGTCGGCCAGAAGCAAAAATGGTTTTTGCTGAGGATGTTGAGTGAAGATAGTGCAGTCACTATCGATCATACTGAGTCGCCAGAGTTTGACGGTTGGCGATGGGTAAGTTATTGGTATCCTCTTGGTCAGGTTGTATCGTTTAAACGGGAAGTGTACCGCAAGGCAATGCGAGAGTTATCTCCGAAGTTTGCACGTATAAATATAATTGATTCCTGAAGGAACGTTCGATGCTGGATGTGTTGCGCAAAATAGTACAGGAAGTAAGTGTTGCCCCCGATCTGGAGTCAGCACTTAACCTCATTGTGCGCAGAGTGCAGCGCTCCATGTCTACGGAAGTGTGTTCCGTGTACCTTTTTGATCCGTGCGATCAGCGTTATGTTCTGATGGCCACTGAGGGTTTGCATCAGGAATCGGTTGGTAGTGTTCGCCTTTCTGCCGCAGAAGGCTTGGTCGGTCTGGTTGTGGATCGTGCAGAGCCGATTAACCTCGAAAATGCGTCTCAGCATTCTTCTTTTAAGTACGTAGAGTCCACCGGTGAAGAGCGTTACAGTTCTTTTCTAGGTGTTCCGATTATTCATCATCGAGATGTATTGGGCGTACTGGTTGTTCAGCAAAAAGATATCCGCCGCTTTGATGAGAGTGAAGAAGCATTCTTAGTAACTTTATCTGCTCAGCTTGCGGGTGTTATCGCGCATGCTGAGGCTACAGGTTCCCTTGCTAAGAATGACGCTAAGGATGATAAGGCAGTCATTGATCTGCGTTTCGAAGGTGTCGCAGGCTCTTCGGGCGTTGCTATAGGTATTGCAACCGTAGTTGCGCCGCCTGCCGATTTGGCCTCCGTTCCTGATAAAACCGCGAAAGATATAGACAAAGAGATTGCCAGCTTTGAGGAAGCGCTTAAGCTGGTACGCAGAGATATTAAAGTTGTAGGTCGGAGCCTTGCTCAGCGCCTCAGAGCTGAAGAGCAGGCACTGTTTGATGTCTACCTTCGGATGCTCGATGATAATGCCCTAGCTGGTGAAGTCATTGCCCGGATTAAAAACGGTAACTGGGCGCAAGGTGCGTTGAGGGAAGTTGTCACCGAGCATGTTAGACAGTTCTCCATGATGGATGATCCTTATCTGCGCGAAAGGGCGACAGATATTAAAGATCTGGGTCGCCGAGTGCTGGCTTATCTCCAGGAAGCGGGTCCAACAGAACTGGATTATCCGCCTGAAACCATTTTGATCGCTGATGAATTAACGCCAGCTATGCTGGGAGAAGTGCCAAGCGATAAGCTGGTTGGTTTGGTGTCTGTGCATGGCTCGAGTAACTCCCATGCAGCGATACTTGCTCGATCTATGGGTATCCCAACCATCATGGGTGCGGTTGATCTACCGTTAACTCGTATTGATGGCAGAGAGCTGGTGCTTGATGGTTATTCCGGCCGCGTCTATGTACAGCCAGGTGAAGACTTGCTTGCTGCCTACAGAGATATTCTGAAAGGGGAACAGGAAGAGGAAGCCGAGCTTAAAGCGATCAAAGATCTGCCTGCGGAAACCACCGATGGCTACCAAATCCCATTGTGGGTAAATACGGGTCTGCTAGCCGATGTGGCGCGATCTCTGGATCGTGGCGCTGAAGGAATTGGTTTATACCGAACTGAAGTTCCTTTTATGATCCGTGAATTCTTCCCGAGTGAACAAGAGCAGTCGCAGACATACCGTAAACAGCTTGAAGCCTTCCATCCACGGCCGGTAACCATGAGGACTCTGGATATTGGTGGTGATAAGGCGCTGCCTTATTTCCCGATTGAAGAAGAGAACCCATTCCTTGGCTGGCGTGGTATTCGGGTCACGCTGGATCACCCGGAGATCTTTCTGGTTCAGGTTCGAGCCATGCTGAAAGCGGGTGAGGGCTATGACAATTTGCGGATCATGTTGCCAATGGTCACCAGTGTTCACGAGCTGGACGAGGCGAACCGTCAAATTGGTAGGGCGGTACGGGAGCTACAGGAAGAGGGTCATGATATCAAAAGGCCGCTGGTCGGGGTGATGGTGGAAGTGCCTGCAGCCGTTTATCAGGTGCGCCGTTTTGCGCGTCGAGTGGACTTTATCTCTGTAGGCTCCAACGACCTGACTCAGTATTTGCTGGCAGTGGACCGAAACAACCCAAGGGTGGCGGATCTTTATGTCAGTTACCATCCTGCGGTATTAAGAGCGTTGAACTTTATTGCCAGTGAAGCGCATAAAGAAAACGTACCCGTTTCTATCTGTGGTGAACTGGCGTCTGAACCGGGCGGTGCGTTGCTTTTGATGGCGATGGGGTACGATATGTTATCTATGAACGCTACGAACCTGCCTAAAGTGAAATCAACAATTCGTTCTGTAAGTAAAGAGGATGCTGATGAGTTGCTTGCAGAGGTTTTGGCAATGGATGATGCCGATAAAATCAAAAAGCTGATTAATGAGCGACTCTCAGAGCTGGGTATCGCGCTTCCGGCTCAGCCAGTACTTCCTGAATAGACACCACCCGAACCGATAGCAGGGATCATCAGCTCAAAACTCTGCTCTTTCTTAAACCCTTTCGGGCCAAAGCTTTTTTCAATTATGGTGGTTTCACCGCTTAGCTTCTGAAGAAGCAGGGTGGTGGTTCTGGTGCCATATTTATCGCTTTG
>JASBRM010000251.1 GCA_030149405.1 Neptuniibacter sp.
AACCACCAGAAAGCAGCACCACGGCCTTTTTAACAGCAGGGGCAGACATGTTTTTTCCAATTATTACTGTGCGCGTTTGAACTCTGTTGCCAGCTTAACAGCTGCAGAGTCGGGATACTGATTGATGACCATATCCAGATATTCTAGGGATTTTTGCTGATCACCTAACTGATCGTAAACAACCCCCAGTTTATAAGCCGCATCGGGTGCCTTGCTATGTTTCGGGAATTTAGTCAGTACGTTTACGAACGGTTCACGTGCTTGTTCCGGCTTTTGTTCGGCCAAGTATATTTCGCCTAACCAATAATGAGCATTTGGTAACCGAGCACTTTGTGGGTAATTATTAATAAACGATTTAAATGCTTCAGTTGCTTCTGGATAGTTCCGTTGCAGAACCAAGCCAAAAGCCTCTCTATAAGCTTCAGAATCGCTTGGGGCACTATCAGGCTGAACCATCTCCGGAGATTTTGGTTCTGTACCTTGGGTCACTGAAGTTGATGGTTTTGGTTCAACAGCCGCTGTATTGGCTACGGTACCACTGGATAAGCCATTAATCCTGCGGTCAAGATCTCTGTATCGATCCAGTTGTTGCTGTTCCATCTGTTTCAGCTTGTAACTTTGCTGCTCCAATTGGCCTCGCAAAGTCCGGACTTCATCCTGGAGCTGCTGAACAATCATCAATAGCTCACTGTTATTGGAAGAAGCCTTATTATATTGAATACGGGCAGGAGCAGCATTATCACTGTTCACGCCTAGCTCAATTACTGGAACATCTTCAGCAACAGCACCGGCGCTTATGGAAAGCGCCAGTGTTGCAACTGTAAAGTTTTTAAGCAATGTCATCACGAATTAACGAGCTACGTATTTCAGCTCAACGCGACGATTTTTGCTCCAGCTTGATTCGCTGTGACCCAGCATTGCCGGTTTCTCTTCACCGAAGCTAACTGTTTCAATTTGACCAGCAGAAACGGCGTTAACCTGCAGGAAGCGTGATACAGCTTTTGCACGACGTTCGCCCAGAGCCATGTTGTACTCACGCGTACCACGCTCATCCGCGTGACCTTCCAGTACTACCTGTGCAGATGGGTTTGCAGCCAGATACTGAGCATGCTTCTCAAGATCAGCAAAACCATCCGCTTTAACTACGGCTTTGTCGAAGTCGAAATAGAAAACAGTCTGCAGGTTTGCAACGTCTTCATAGGATACTGAAACACCTGAATCAACGTTTACAGCCTGTGTAGCACTTCCATCCGTGCCAGTTGAACTTGTATCAGTAGAGGAACCGGATGTACTACAACCTGCTACCCACGCTACTGAAAGAGCCAGTGCTACTGCCTTCGTTACATTGTTAGCTCTCATTGATCACTCCTGTAATTACCGGATTTCCGGTAAGTTTTTATTTAGTTAAAGCCGCCATGTCCAAAACTGAACATAAGTTAATGTTTATAACGTTTTATTTCAAGTAGGGACTCCAAGCCGGTTCCCTTACATCACCACTGGCTGAGGGTAATATAAACCTCACATTACCATCCAGTGTGACGCCGCCCAGCACTCCGCGAACCCCTTTTTGGGTCGCATATAGAATGATACTGCCATTAGGCGCAATCGTTGGGGACTCATCAAGGAACGTGTCAGTCAGAATGTCGAGGCGCCCAGTTTTCAGATCCTGAACAGCAATACGGAAGACATTGTCTATTCCTCTGTGCACCATCGCCAGGAAACGACCATCCTGCGTCATACGCGCACGAGCGTTGTAGTTACCTTCATAGGTAAGACGCTCCAGTTTGCGAGTTGGCAGATGAATCTTATAAATCTGAGGTTGACCACCTCGATCAGAAGTAAATACTAAAGACTGCCCATCAGGCGACCAGCTTGGTTCTGTATCGATACCATAATGGTGGGTAATACGTGTCAGGTTATATGAACGCAGATCCAGAATATAAACCTCAGGGTTACCATCCTTAGACAGTACCAGTGCAAGACGATTGCCATCAGGTGACCACGTCGGCGCACCATTTAGACCCGGGAAAGACTGTAGGCGCTGACGTTTTCCAGTTGCCAGGTGCTGGATATAAATAGCTGGCTTACCGCTTTCAAAGGAAACATAGGCCAGTTTTGAAGCATCTCGGGACCAGGATGGCGACATAATTGGCTCTTTTCTTTCAAGGATTGTAATCGGATTGTAGCCGTCAGAATCAGCCATTTTCAGACGGAAGGTGCCTTTACCATCACCTTGTTGCTTAGCGGTAACGTAAACAATGCGAGTAGAGAATGCACCACGGATACCTGTAAGCTTTTCGTAAACTTCATCAGCGATGTAATGCGCAATGCTGCGCATCTTATTCATGCTACCTACCGCATTGCCATTGAGCAGTTTGGTCGCTCTGACGACATCATAAAGTTCAAATTCAACTTTAAGCTGGTTATTTGGCAGCGGAATCTGGCGGCCTATTAATAGATAGTCTTGTTTACCTGCTCTCCAGTCACGATAAAACACCTGATTTTCCTGTGTGGGAAAGCTCAGCATGTTTTTACGATCCATCATGGAGAAGATACCGGTTCTGCCAAGATCTGCTGCAACAACCGCTGCGATATCCTCACTCAAGGCAGAATTACCACCCCATGCAAAAGGCACAACCGCTACGGGCGTTGGCTCATCGACACCCTGAGTGATTTCGATCGCCAGGTCCGTTTCTGCAGCCCAGACAACCGAGAAACTACTTATCAGATAAAAACAAAAACACTTAAACAGCTTACTCACAGTAACTCTCCACCCTGCCGGAATCAGGGCTTTTAATTTCTCAAGTCTTCAGGTCTGAACCTTAAAATGCGTTTACGGAAGTAACGATCAAATACCACCGGATCCATTTCCTGAAGTTTTTCAAACACACCAACACGATCTATCGCACGAAGCGCATCATTATCAAAACGCGCATCACCACTGGATTTAGTCACTTGACGATCATTCACTCGCCCGGAAGGCAGTAAGTAAATTGTGACTTCTACCACCATCCCATTACGAGCGGATGGAGATCGCCTCCAGTTGCGGGTGATCATATCAACGATATAATCTTCATAACCCATTGCAGCTGCACGTTCCTGCTCAGAACGAAGTGCTGCTTCTTCTTCAGCTAATGCTTTCGCGAGGGCTGTATTTCTGGCCTGCTCTGCTGCAGCTTCAGCTTTGGCTTGCCTTTCTGCCTCTAGACGACGTTTAGCTTCAGCGAGACGTTTAGCTTTATCTTGCTCAGCCTTACGCTGCTTTTCAGCTTCAGCTTGTTTCTGTTTTTCTGCTGCAGCTTTCTTACGGGCAATCTCTTTTTGTTTTTTTATTTCAGCCTGACGCTTTTTCTCAGCATCAGCTTTTTTCTTCTTCGCTATATCCTGCTGACGTTTTTTCTCTGCAGCTTTCTTTTTAGCAATTTCTTGTTGCCGTTTCTTTTCGGCTGCTTTGCGTTTTTCTTCAGCAGCTTTACGCTTTTTATCAGCAACACGTTTCTTTTCAGCCTCCGCTTTACGGCGCTGTTCAGCTTTTTGCCTTGCTTTGGCTTCTGCGGCTTCTTTTTTCAGTGCCTTCTGCGTGGTTAAATCAACCACCCTGGCCTGAACATGCCGTGGTACTTTACGCACCGCTTCCTCATGTTCAAACCAACTTTCAGCGAGTAAAGCCACAACCACAACATGCAATGCAACAGCAAGCAGTGTAGGTACGAGATAACTTCCGGAACGCAACACCCTGATCTACTCTGTCACCAGTCCAACGCTTGGAGCACCCGCCTGCTGCAGAAGCACCATCAGGTGGACAACTTTGTCGTAGTTCACATTTTTATCGCCGCGAACCAATAACATTTTATCGGGATTAGTTGCGAGTAACTTACCTACTCTGTCGCCCACGACTTCGGCCGTTACCGGATCTTCAGGATCACCACCCACATCAATGTAATAATTACCTTCCGCATCAACCGTTACGATTACAGGTTCATTGTCTTCATCATCCACCGGTTCAGCAGATGCCTGTGGAAGTTCAACATTAACGCCCTGAGTTAACATGGGTGCAGTGATCATAAAGATCACAAGCAGAACCATCATGACATCAATGTAGGGCACTACGTTAATGTCTGAATTGAGCTTACGTTTCTTTTTATGTCGTCTGATCATCAGATTAACACCCCATCATCAGTGAGATGCAGAGTGCATGCGACGGTGAAGAACCGAAGAGAATTCATCAGCAAAGGTTTCATAGTTACCTAAGAGGTACTCAACTTTTGCGGAATATCGGTTATAAGCAATGACCGCAGGTATTGCCGCAAACAGACCAATTGCGGTTGCAATCAATGCTTCAGAAATACCTGGAGCTACAGACGCAAGCGTAGCCTGATGAACGTTAGCCAACCCACGGAATGAGTTCATAATCCCCCAAACGGTACCAAACAGACCAATATAAGGGCTTGTTGAACCTACCGTTGCCAGGAAAGGCAGGTGTGTTTCCAGCTTATCTTCTTCACGTGCAAGCGCAACCCGCATACTACGCTGAATGCCATCCATAACCACATCAGGATCATAACCAGATTGTTGTGTCAGACGTGAATACTCTTTGATTCCAGCCCTGAAGATATTCTCGGCGCCGCAATCGTCATTTGGACTTTGATTGATTTCTCTAAATAACTGGCCGAGATCCACACCGGACCAAAAACGATCTTCAAATTTTCTGAGGCTTTTACGCGCTTTGGTCAAAACAAAATGGCGCTGAAAAATCATAATCCAGGATAGTACTGAAGCCAGTAGTAAAAGCACCATTACCAACTGTACAACTACACTGGCATTGGCAACCAGGCTCCAGATAGACATCTTTTCTGCCACAGAATATTTCCTCAAGCTGAACTGTAGAAAATTTATCAGGGATATGATCTTTATATCGCTAAAAAGTTCAGATCAAATCCAGTAAAAAATAAGCGTCAACAATAACAGTCGCGAGGATTAATACAAGGGAGGTAGTGAATAAGTTATGTAAAGCAGAGCATGCTTTAGATTCGTAACTTATCTTGAACTTTTAATAGGCAATTTTTTACAAAAAAAGGCTCGCCAATCGTAAATTCGGGCATAAAAAACCGGCCATAGAAGGCCGGCAAAAAATCCTGGGAAGGAGGATTCAATGAAAATCATGCGCTTTGCTTTAATGCACTCTCATAAACAGACTGACAACGAATGCATCTTGAAGCAGTAGGACAGGCTTTTAGGCGACTAAGTTCAATCTCTTCACCACAATCTGTACAAAAACCAAAATCACCAGACTCAATGCGCTTAAGTGCAGCAATACACTCTGCTAATTCTTCACTGTGATGGGCCAGAGTACCCATATTCATCATTAGCTCTACCGAGGCTTCTGCATCATCACCAACATCGTGAACATGAACGCCTTCATCGATAGGTTTATATTTACTGGAAACATCTTCGGCTACTTCTTCTTGTAATTGTTCAAGAAGGCTTTGTAGCTCTTTTTTGAACGCAGACACTTCACTAAGGCTTAAACTCGCCGTCATGGGATTACCCGTAATTTATTGTCAGAGTTACGGGCATAATAGACAGTTAATAAAGTTTTTTGTTTTGATCAGGATCAGTAAGCGCAAAAAAACCTATAATTTTTATGGTTTATTGTTCTGTGTCAGGTTTATCGATACCAAAGTGACGATATGCATGATCCGTAACCACCCTGCCTCGTGGTGTTCGCATCACAAACCCCTGCTGAATAAGATAGGGCTCCAACACATCTTCTATGGTGTCTCGTTCTTCACTGATCGCAGCTGCTAAGCTCTCTACACCGACCGGACCACCACTGAACTTCTCGATCATGGTCAGCAGCATGCGCCTGTCCAGATGATCAAAACCATGATGATCTACGTTGAGCATGTTTAATGCGCGATCTGCAATATCATCATTGATAATGCCATCACCTTTTACATCAGCGTAATCCCGCGCACGACGCAGCAAACGGTTCGCTATACGCGGCGTACCACGTGATCTTTTAGCCACTTCACGCGCACCGTGATCATCGATCTGCATGCCGGAAAGATTCGCCGAGCGGGAGACAATACTGGTCAGGTCATCGACGTTATAGAATTCCAAACGCTGAACAATGCCGAAACGATCCCTTAACGGTGAAGTTAAAAGACCTGCACGAGTAGTCGCACCCACCAAAGTAAACGGAGGTAGCTCCAATTTAATAGAGCGTGCAGCTGGCCCTTCACCGATCATTATATCCAGTTGATAGTCTTCCATCGCCGGATACAAAACTTCCTCAACATTGGGGCTGAGACGGTGTATCTCGTCAATAAACAGCACATCGTTTGGTTCAAGATTGGTCAGCAAGGCTGCCAGATCGCCGGCTTTTTCCAATACCGGACCAGACGTAGTTTTAATCTCAGATCCCATTTCGTTGGCAATAATATTTGCCAATGTTGTTTTGCCCAAACCAGGCGGACCAAAGATCAATGTATGATCCAACGCTTCAGAACGCATTTTCGCGGCCTGGATAAAAATTTCCATCTGCTCCCGGACAACCGGCTGTCCTACATAGTCTTCCAAAGACTTAGGACGGATAGCCCGATCCTGCGCTTCTTCTACCGGATTGCTTTGAGGGGTTATAAATCGATCTGCTTCAATCATTCTGATTACCCAACCATGGACCGCAATGCAACACGAATCAACTCTTCACTGCTTGCATCAGCACCCAAGGTTTTATGGGCCTGTGAAATAGATTTAGATGCCTGAACCGGCTTATAGCCCAGCGCCACAAGAGCACTTTCTGCTTCTGCACGGTGATCTGTTACTGGTTCAAACGAAGCCATATCCGGGCCATCCGCGGCGGAAAGCTGGAAGTCTGCTGAAGGTTCAAGCCCAAGTGCCTTGATCTTATCTTTCATCTCTACGATCAGGCGTTCAGCAGTCTTCTTACCTACTCCCGGCAACTTCACTAAAGAAGCAGTATCACCATCGTTAACACAACGCACAAACTCAGAGGTCGAAATGCCCGATAAAATCGTGATTGCAAGCTTAGGCCCTACTCCGTTGGCTTTAATCAGAGTTCTGAACAAAGAGCGTTCTTCACGATCGTAAAAACCATAAAGTAACTGCGCATCTTCCCGCACAACAAAATGCGTAAATAAAGTGACCTGCTTTCCAGTTTCAGGCAAGCGATAGAAAGTATTCATGGAGGCTTCTACTTCATAGCCAACTCCATTTACATCCACAACCAGTTGCGGAGGTAGCTTTTCAATAAGTTCACCTTTTAATCGACCGATCACTTCTCTTTATCCTTATCCATTTTTTCCAGCTTATGCCCTGCAACAATAAATTCCGGCAGTCGCAAATTTGCAAACATAGCGGCCAGACGCAGCAGAAAAATAATCATCATTGAAACCAATGCCAATACCTGCCCTGACATATAAGGTTCCATAAATATGTAGAACACAGCGCCAGCCAACGCACAGGTTGCATACAGCTCACCATCTCGTTGCAGTATCAGTGGGATCTGTCCGGTGAGAATGTCTCGTATCATGCCTCCGGCACAACCTGTAATCACTGCCATCATTACCACGATTAAAGGTGATAATTCCTGACCTAAAGCCTTCTCCGCTCCGAGCACCGCAAATAACGCCAGTCCCATCGCATCCATAACCAATAGCGTCTGTCGTGGGTATTGGATATATCGACACACAACAAAGGCAACAATGGCAGAGATGATCGCCGTCCACAGATAAGCCGTATCAGCGATCCAGACAACAGGATGAATATCCAAAGTGATATCTCGAATGGTACCCCCACCCAAAGAGGTTACGATTGCCAGAATTACCACACCAAAGATATCCAGCCGCTTGCCTTGGGCAGCAAGCGCCCCTGCGGTTGCGAATACGGCAACCCCAACGAGTTCAGCTATGTAGATAAAATCAGCGTAACTCATTTCAGTCATGAGGTATGTTGTCGCCTCCAACTAGCATTTCGTGTCGACATAGAACCGGCAGTTTTAATCAAACTGTTGCGAGTATGGGCATGACACAGTGCTATCGCCAAAGCATCAGCCGCGTCAGCCTGAGGCAACCCCGGAAGTTTTAAGATATGAGCCACCATATGCTGAACCTGACTTTTATCGGCAGAGCCCTTACCTACTACTGACTGCTTCACTTTACGCGCCGCATATTCGTAGACAGGAAGATCCGCATTGGTACTGGCGACAATAGCAACACCACGCGCTTGTCCAAGCTTAAGGGCGGAATCGGCATTACGCGCCATAAAGACCTGCTCAATGGCCATTTCCTGCGGGCAGTAACGTTCAATAACTTCAGAAACACCGGAATAAACCTGCTGCAATCGCTCTGGTAATTCATCGCCTTTGATACGGATACAACCACTGGCAACGTACTCATTCTTATTGCCTACGCAGTTGATTACACCATAACCTGTTACGCGCGAACCGGGGTCTATTCCTAATATCAGCATTCAATCAACACAAATTACTGTTTATTTATACAGGCAAGCATACAGTAGTCATTACCTATAAAAAAGCCCATTTCAGTAACTATAGAAACAAAAAAGCCGCCCTGTGGCAGCTTTTTTAACATACGCTATATTCGTGCTCGTCACTCCAACCCTGGCTGGAGTCTATTACTCATGTGGATCCCAGCCTCCGCTGGGATGGCACCTAATAGCAAGCTTAAGGTGTTTTACGCAGTTTGATGTTCAGTTCACGCAGCTGAGCCGCACTTACTTCACCCGGAGCTTCAGTCATCATACAAGATGCACTCTGAGTTTTCGGGAAAGCAATAACTTCACGGATAGACTCAGTGCCAGTCATCAGCATGATCAGACGGTCCAGACCAAATGCCAGACCACCGTGCGGAGGCGCACCATACTGCAGAGCGTTCAATAGGAAACCAAACTTGTCGTCTGCTTCTTCGTCAGAGATACCCAGAATTTCCAGAACTGTAGCCTGCATCTCCTGATCGTGGATACGAACAGAACCACCGCCCAGCTCACAGCCGTTCAGTACCATATCGTAGGCACGAGACAGAGCTTCCAGTGGGTTCGCTTTCAAATCTTCCGGAGAGCAGCTTGGTGCAGTGAATGGGTGGTGCAGAGCTGTCAGACCAGCATCTGTCTCTTCAAACATTGGGAAGTCAACAACCCAAAGCGGCGCCCACTCGCGCTCAGACATTTCCAGATCTTCACCCACTTTGATACGCAGTGCGCCCAGAGCTTCGGAAACTATCTTAGCCTTATCCGCACCGAAGAATACGATGTCGCCGTTTTCAGCACCCAGACGATCCATAATCGCCATAGTCACTTCATCACCCAGGAACTTGATGATTGGAGACTGCAGGCCATTAACACCGTTTTCAATTTCGTTAACTTTGATCCACGCCAGACCCTTAGCACCGTAGATGCTCACGTACTTAGTGTAATCATCAATGTTCTTACGTGTCAGCTTTGCGCCACCCGGCACTTTAAGTGCAGTAACACGGCACTTAGGATCGTTAGCAGGACCGGCAAATACTTTGAACTCGATCTCAGCCATCAGATCAGCAACGTCAATCAATTCCATTGGGAAGCGTAGATCCGGCTTATCGGAGCCGTAACGCTGCATTGCTTCGGAATAAGGCATACGTGGGAAGTCACCCAAATCTACACCTTTCAGCTCCAGGAACAGCTTGCGGATCATGTTTTCAGTCAGACCCATGATGCCTTCTTCGTCCATGAAAGAAGTTTCGATATCGATCTGAGTAAATTCTGGCTGACGATCTGCACGCAGGTCTTCGTCGCGGAAACATTTAGCAACCTGGTAATAACGGTCAAAACCAGAAACCATCAGCAGCTGTTTAAACAGCTGAGGAGACTGAGGCAGTGCAAAGAACTGACCTTCGTGTACACGGCTTGGTACCAGATAGTCACGCGCACCTTCAGGAGTCGCACGGTTCAGGATCGGTGTTTCGATATCCAGGAAACCGTTGTCATCCAAGTAGTTACGGATTGCGTTAGTTACTTTAGAACGGAAACGCAGTTTTTCCTGCATCTCTGGACGACGAAGATCGATGTAGCGGTTACGCAGACGAACATCTTCACCCACGTTCTGGTGCTCATCCAACTGAAATGGAGGTGTTTCAGATTTGTTTAAGATAACCAGCTCTTTACCCAGAACTTCGATCTCACCTGTTGGCATTTCAGGGTTGATCGTCCCTTCTGGACGGCTGCGAACAGTACCTTTGATCTCAACTACGAACTCATTACGGCAGCTGTCTGCCAGTGCGAAGCTTTCTTCACGATCCGGATCAAATACAACCTGTGCCAGACCTTCACGGTCACGCACATCCAGGAAGATAACTCCACCGTGGTCACGACGACGGTGTACCCAACCACACAGGGTAATGTCTTCGCCGATATGCTCTTTTCTGAGATCGCCGCAATAATGACTGCGCATAATTTACTGTTCCTGTTTCCTGTCACTGTCTGGCATATGCCAAACCTTAATTAAATATTTACTTTAATTAACCAGCTTAACCATCAGTATTTTATGAAGATTCACTGGAATCACCCGCAAGATTTTTCTTCTTACCGGTTTTAAAATCTGTTTCATACCAGCCCGATCCGGATAGACGAAAACCCGGTGCTGATACCTGCTTGATCACTTTCTCGCTTGAACATGCAACACATGCCGGAGCAGGTGCATCACTCTTCATAACAAGCTTTTCAAACTCGTGACCACAGTTTTCACACTGAAAATCAAAGATCGGCATGCAAAAATAACTCGAATCTAGCAAATAGAAAGGCGCGAATTATACCTGAAATATCGCATGAGAACAGGCTCCAAAGAGCATTGGAGCCTGAAAGATTTTTATCTTGGGGAAATTAACGGAAGATCAGCTCAAAATAGCCAGAAATCTTTACTGTTCGGGCACAAAATCCACTTCGCCCGACATCAGTGCTTCAAGTTTATGGCGGACATCATGGACCTGATCTTCTGTGAACGGCACTGCAGGCACTTTACCCCAAATCGGTCCAGGCCAGGCAGGGTCATTTTCATAACGAACAATATGATGAATATGCAGCTGCGGCACCATGTTACCCAGTGATGCAACATTCATCTTTCTCGCAGCGAAAGTATCTGCAAGATTTGACGAAAGATAAGAGGATTCTTTGATCACTGCACACTGATCATCTTCAGAAAGGTGGTATATCTCAGTAGCGCCTGCACGCCTTGGCACCAGAATAAACCATGGGAAGTTTGTGTCATTCATCATCAACAAACGACACACCGGGAAATCCCCTAAAACAATACAATCTGCCGCTAGTTGAGGGTGAAGTTCAAATTCCAGTTCCAACTCATCCATTTCCCTACTCCTACGTAAAAACTCACTTCAGCAAGCTCAAAAAACACGTTACATTAAGCTTCGCTATTTATTTAAAACATAGCAGCTCAAAGGATTTCCTGCGACATGCCCGAGATAAAACTTTTCCATAAAATCAAAGAAATAGGCCCTGACAAGTGGAATAATCAGCGTGCAACTGATTATCCCTTCAGCCGCTATGAATTTCTTTTTGCTATGGAAGAATCCGGCAGCGTATCCGCAAAAACCGGCTGGCAACCACTGCATATTCAGTTCTCAGACGGGGACAACACCCTGGCTTACATGCCGCTCTACCTGAAAAACCACTCCTATGGAGAATACGTTTTTGACTGGGCCTGGGCAGATGCCTACCACCGCCATGG
>JASBRM010000258.1 GCA_030149405.1 Neptuniibacter sp.
CGATAACCAGAAACTGGCGGCAAGAGTGAACCGTAAACTGCACAGCTGGCAACAGGAGTCCACCGCTGCAGATCTGTATCTGATGGACAGAACCGGTTTAGTGGTTGCAGCCAGCAACTGGCAACAGAGTGATAGCTTCATCGGCAATGACTACCACTTCAGACCCTATTTCCAGAGCGCTATTCAGGGGCTTCCCGGGCAGTTCTTTGCGGTGGGTGTCACAACCGCCCGCCCCGGCCTGTTTCTCTCCCGCGCAGTGATTAGTGACGATGAAGTCATTGGCGTTGCCGTCGTAAAAATTGATATGAGCCAGCTTGAATCTGACTGGGCGGCTGGCGGTGAAAATGTCTGGGTGACCGACACTGACGGGGTGATTTTTCTCTCCAGTAACCCGGCTTGGCAATATCACAGCCTGACCCAGCTCAGTTCTGAAACCCTCGCCCGTTTGGATGCAGAGCGAAAATACAGCCATCACCCGATTCAGCCCCTAAAACTGGAAAAACATGCGCCTTCACCTGAAGGCAACACGGTCATGACTCTGTTCTCAGAATCTAATAGCCGCCTTAAGCAACAGCAGTTTCTGCTGCATCAGCGCCAGATCGAAGGATTGAACTGGCAGCTTTACTATCTGAGTGATCTACAGGGTCTGGCAAGGAGCAAACAATTTGCAGTGTTGGTCGCCACCTTGATTGCAGCCCTGTTGGCAGTGATCGGCCTCTTCCTCAGTAGCCGCTGGAGACATCAGCAACAGCTGGAACTGCGCGTGGCGCAACGTACCGAAGCACTCAACGAAAGTAACGCTCATCTTAAACAAGAGATTGAAGAACGTATTCGGGCCGAGCAGGCTTTGCGCCTGACCCATGAGGAGCTGATTCAGGCCGAAAAACTGGCAGCATTAGGTCAACTATCCGCTGGGTTGGTGCATGAGATCAGCCAGCCTTTGTCTGCAATCCAGACTTTTCTCGCCAGCACCCAGGTACTGATGGAACGGGGCGAAACTGAACTCGTCCGGGAAAATCTGGTTGAGATCGACAAATTGATTCGGCGGGTGACCGGCATTGTGTCTCACCTGAAAACCTTCTCCAGTAAATCCCGCGGCATCCTCAGCCGGGTTGTTCTGCAACAGGTCGTGGATAACGCACTGTTGGTTCTAACACCGAGATTTAATAAAACCTCCATTGAACTGAAATGGCAGCCACCAGAGCAACCGATAGCGGTACATGCAGATGAAATTAAGCTGGAACAGATCCTGATTAACCTGATCAGAAATGCAATGGATGCCGTGGAAAGCGTACAGAGAGAAGAGGCAGAGCACCGCGGTGTGATCTCTATTTTACTCTCCGCTGAAGAACAGCAAGCACGCATCTCAATTTGTGATAACGGCTGCGGTATTGAAGCAGAGAATCTGCCGAAACTGTTTGACCCTTTCTTTACTACCAAACCACCCGGGGAAGGTCTCGGTTTAGGCCTGTCCGTCTCTTTTGGCATTGTCGAAGAGTTTGGCGGCAAGCTCGAAGCGGAACCAAACCCTGACGGGGGCACCACGTTCAACCTGACTTTATCACTGGCACAACCGGAGCCTAATCATGTCGGATAACTCTCTTTCATCTGTAACTACTGAAACCGAACAGGTACATGTGATCCTGATCGATGATGAGGAGGCCATCCGCAAAGCCACTAGACAATGGCTCAATCTGGCTGGAATAGAGGTAGTGGATTATGCCAGTGCCGATGCGGCTCTACCCAACATCAGTGCAGGCTGGAATGGTGTTATCGTCTCGGATATTCGTATGCCGGGAATGGACGGCATGCAGTTCGCCCGGGAGGTACAAAAGATTGATCAGGATCTACCGGTGATTCTGGTAACCGCTCATGGCGATGTCAGCATGGCAGTCGAAGCAATGCGCGACGGTGTTTATGACTTTATCGAAAAGCCGGTAGAACCCGACCTGCTGGTTGACCGGATTCAGCGGGCCAGTGAAAAGCGCCGACTGATTATTGAGAACCGCCAGCTGCATAAGCTGCTCAGCCAGGGGCCTTCATTAGAGAACCGCATGATCGGCCAGTCGAAAACCATGGTGTCTCTGCGTCAGCAAATCCTGCAACTCTGCCAAACCCCGGTAGATATTGTGATCAATGGCGCCACAGGAACAGGTAAAGAGATGGTTGCACGCTGCCTTCACGATTTCAGTGCCCGTTCCGAACAACCCTTTGTGGCTGTGAACTGCGGGGCCATTCCGGAAAACCTGTTTGAGAGTGAACTGTTCGGACATGAAAAAGGGGCATTTACCGGTGCTCAGGAACGCCGCATAGGTAAAATTGAACACGCCCAGAAGGGCACCCTGTTTCTGGATGAGATCGAAAGCATGCCGATTAACTTCCAGATCAAACTGCTCCGGGTATTACAGGAACGCAAGCTGGAAAGAGTAGGTTCCAACAAAGAGATCGAACTGGACCTATGGGTCATCGCCGCAACCAAAGAGAATTTGGCGGAAGCCTCACAGGAGGGACGTTTCCGCGAAGATCTCTACTACCGCTTTAACGTAGTTGAGTTGCACCTGCCCAAGCTTTGCCATCGCCGTGAAGATATTCCCCAACTGTTTGAATTTTTTGCCCGCAAAGCCGCTCTGCAATATGAACGCGATTACCAGACACCGGACGAACAGGATCTCGCCTTACTCATGGATTATGAATGGCCGGGCAACGTACGTCAGTTACGCAACATCGCCGAACGTTATGTCTTAGGTATGGCCGATTCCCGCACAATCCGCGCGATTCTCGGGCAGGGTATTGATGATCACGCGGAGATATCTGTGCAAAGCCTCTCTGATCGGGTTGGGGCATTTGAACGTCAGGTCATTATTCAGGCACTTAAACGCCATAAAGGCAGTATCCTGGCAGTTACGGAAGAACTGGACCTGCCGCGCAGAACGCTGAACAACAAGATGAAACTATATGATATTCATCGCAAGGATTATGTAAATTAAGACTAATTTATCTAATCCTGGCAAATAGCTTTGGTAAAATATTTTCTCTCTCAGCTGCGCTGTAACATCACACTATGAAGCCGATTATTCTTGAATCTCACCAGACCCAATGCGGAAAGTATATCTGCGCCATAAAGCTAAACGCCCCAAACAGTCTTAACGCACTCACTCTTGAGATGGTCGATTTGATCCAATTTCATCTGGATGAAATTCGAACTAATGATGACGTACTCGCTGTGGTTCTGGATAGTACAATCGATAAAGCATTTTGTGCAGGCGGAGATGTCGTCTCAATTACCCGTGCGTGGAGTGCAGGTAATGAACAATTAGCTAAAGACTTCTTTCAACGTGAATACGCACTCGACCTTTCTATTCACACTTATCCCAAACCAGTTATTTGCTTGGCTAATGGCATTGTTATGGGCGGGGGTATGGGCCTAATGAATGGTTGTAGCCACCGAGTGGTGACCAATACTACTCATATGGCCATGCCAGAACTTTCCATCGGTCTATTCCCTGATGTTGGTGGCAGTTGGTTCCTGAATAAAGCACCTAAAGGAATGGGGTTATTTCTTGGCCTTACGGCTGCGCCAATCAATGGTCCCGATGCTATT
>JASBRM010000259.1 GCA_030149405.1 Neptuniibacter sp.
CTTTTACCACTTCAGGATTACGCTCACCTTCAGAGGCTGCTTTTTGGAAAACATTACCAATTTCAGCCAGGGGTAATCTATCCTGAGGTCGTTTCGGACCCGCTACAGAAGGTTCTACAGTCGACAGATCAAGCTTAAGCAGATCTGTATATTTCGGCAGTGCTTGACCTGGTTTCCAGGCCATATTCTGCGCTTTGTAGTATTCCAGTGGCAGATCACCATCCCTACCGGTTGCTCGCATATACTCAGCAGAGATCTCATCGAATGGGAAGAAACCCATAGTTGCGCCGTATTCTGGCGACATGTTTGCGATCGTTGCACGGTCAGGTAGTGAAAGATTGGCACAGCCTTCACCTACGTATTCAACAAACTTACCAACAACCCCAGCAGGATATTTACGCAGCATCTCCGTGATGGTCAGTACCAGGTCGGTTGCAGTAACACCTTCTCTTAGTGCGCCTGTAAGCTCAACACCCACTACTTCAGGTGCCAACATCTGCATTGGCTGACCCAGCATAGAAGCACCCGCTTCTATACCACCAACACCCCAGCCGACAATACCCAGCGCATTAGCCATTGGTGTGTGGCTATCCATACCAATTAGAGTATCCGGAGCCATTAGCCCATTAATGTCTAGATAACCCTGAGCCAGATATTCCAGGTTAACCTGATGCACAATACCGGTTTGTGGCGGGATAATTCTAATTGTTTCGAATGCCTGTGCACCCCATTTCAGGAAGGCATAACGCTCTTTGTTTCTTTCAGCTTCCAGTTCGCCATTGATTCTTAACGAAGCAGGGCTACCAGTGTTATCCATAGTGACCGTGTGGTCGATCACCAGATCTGCACGTACTAAAGGCTCAATAATAGCCGGGTCCAGACCCATACGCTGAACAGCTGAACGCATCGCAGCAAAATCCACAATCGCAGGCGTACCACTCAGATCGTGCATAATGACGCGGCCTGCTGCAAAAGGAATCTCAGTTGGATTTTTGCCCTGATGTTCAGTCCAGCTTCCTAGCGCCTGAACCTGCTCAGCAGTCACGCCGTTTTGGCCAACATTTCGTGCGATACCTTCTAAGATAGGACGCAGTGAAAAAGGTAATGCATCAAGGTCGATACCAAACTGTTCAGCGGTATCAGGAAGACTATGGTAGCTGTGCTCTGTTCCAGAGAGTGTTCTAACAGAGCTGGATGGATCGAAATTGATTGGGCTTGTCATTTTTTATACCTCACGCAGATAGGACGCTTCTGAAGCTATAACCTTTTTTCTGCACGAGTCCCCGCTCAATACTGGAGCTTCTCGATTTCCTTATTGGTTATATTTTCAGGCGCCACACGAACCGCTATTGCAGAGAGCATCCTAGGTTTTATCGGCCATCGTTTCCGATATTTTCTGCAACACAAATTATTACTTCACCAAGATTGTCGACAATATTAGTCATATATCGCTCCAAATCAAGTAATTCCGGCATACTTTCGTCTAAATTACATACAATCTAAGACTATTTGTTAGTGATTTTAAACTTTCAGAGCAATTTCGAAGAGATATGAGGTCAGAGAATTTATAGGTAAGTGCTATCCGCTTCATCGGACATTTATATGTCACTTATTAGGTCATTTAGAGCTGAGTGATTTATAGCCTATACAAAAGCTTGGTTTTATAACGCCAAACACGACAGGCCAGTTTAGTTGTGTGAATAATTAAGAAACATGAATACAAAAGCGAAATTACATTCGACTAGAAAGAAGTTCCTAAGAACGGAATGAAAAGATGAACAAATGGAGCAGGTCAGATCTGTATAAAAAGCACCCTACTAAATGATTACACTTTTTAATAAAGAAAATGCCCCAAGGCATCTATAATAAAGCGCCTATACATTACAACCAATGTATACCAAATACAAGCCATTGATTTAATTGTCATTTTTTAAATCTATAGCGACTATAAGCTGCATTTAAATAGTTTTCATTGAGCTGTTTGCAACTTTTTTTTTATAATAAATCAGTAAATCATAACTAGATTTTAAGTGAGACGTAAGACGCCATGAGCTACTATTCCGAGTACCTAGAAGAAATTGAGGTTCGTAAAAAGGACCTGGGTCTTAACCCAAAACCAATCGATAGCGCTGAATTGCTATCTGAAATCATTGCCCAGATCAAAGACACGGGTAATGCAGAGCGCGAAGCATCTCTAAACTTCTTCATCTACAACACTCTGCCTGGTACTACTCCAGCGGCTGGCGTTAAAGCAGCTTTCCTGAAAGACATCGTTCTGGGTAAAGAAACTGTTGCAGAAATCTCTCCTGAGTTCGCTCTTGAGCAACTGTCTCACATGAAAGGCGGTCCTTCTGTTGAAGCTCTACTGGACATCGCACTTTCTGACGACGCACAAGCAGCTGCTGCTGGCGAAGTACTGAAGTCTCAGGTATTCCTGTACGACGCAGACACTACTCGTCTGGCTGACGCTTTCAAAGCGGGCAACGCGATCGCTAAAGAGATCCTGGAAAGCTACGCAAAAGCTGAGTTCTTCACTAAGCTGGATGACATCCCAGAGAAAATCAAAGTTATTACCTACATTGCTGCAGAAGGCGACATCTCTACAGACCTACTGTCTCCAGGTAACCAATCTCACTCCCGTGCTGACCGTGAACTGCACGGCAAGTGTATGATCTCTCCAGAAGCTCAGCAAGAAATCAAGAAGATGGGTGAAGACAACCCAGACGCTAAAGTGATGCTGATCGCTGAGAAAGGCACAATGGGTGTAGGTTCTTCCCGTATGTCTGGTGTAAACAACGTTGCACTGTGGGCAGGTGAGCCAACTTCTCCATACATCCCGTTCGTAAACAACAAGCCGGTTGTTGCGGGTACTAATGGTATCGCGCCTATCTTCCTGACAACTGTTGGTGTAACTGGCGGTATCGGCCTTGACCTGAAAAACTGGGTTAAGAAAACTGACGCAAACGGCGAAGTTGTTCGTGATGAAAACGGTGATCCAGTACTGGAAGAAGCGTACTCTGTTGCAACAGGTACAGTTCTGACTATCGATACTAAAGCTAAGAAGCTTTACAACGGCGACGAAGAGCTGGCTGATATCTCAGACGCATTCACACCACAGAAAGTGGAATTCATGAAAGCGGGCGGTTCTTACGCGGTAACATTCGGTAAGAAACTGCAAACGTTTGCTGCGGAAACTCTGGGCGTTGAAGCACCAGCTGTTTACGCACAGTCTAAAGAGATCTCTAACGAAGGCCAGGGCCTGACTGCTGTTGAGAAAATCTTCAACCGCAACGCTGTAGGCGTAGCTTCTTCTACTCCTCTGCACACAGGTTCTGACGTCCGCGTTAAAGTGAACATCGTAGGTTCTCAGGACACTACTGGTCCTATGACTTGCCAGGAACTGGAAGCGATGGCTGCTTCTAAAATCTCACCAAGCGTTGATGGTGCCTTCCAGTCTGGTTGTCACACAGCGTCTGTATGGGACAACAAAGCGAAGGCAAACACACCTAAGCTGATGGCCTTCATGAACGCGTTCGGCGTAATCACTGCACGTGACCCGAAACACGTTTACCACTCAATGACTGACGTTATTCACAAAGTACTGAATGACATCACAGTTGACGACCGCGCTATCATCATCGGTGGTGACTCTCACACCCGTATGTCTAAAGGTGTAGCGTTCGGTGCTGACTCCGGTACTGTTGCGATCGCACTGGCAACTGGTGAAGCAGCAATGCCAATCCCAGAGTCTGTGAAAGTAACCTTCAAAGGTTCTATGAAGCCTCACATGGACTTCCGTGACATCGTACACGCTACTCAGGCGCAGATGCTGAAGAAGTTCGCTGGCGAAAACGTATTCCAGGGTCGTGTAATCGAAGTACAGATCGGTACTCTGCTGGCTGACCAGGCGTTCACGTTCACTGACTGGACTGCAGAAATGAAAGCGAAAGCTTCTATCTGTATCTCCACTGACGACACGCTGATCAAATCTCTGGAACTGGCTAAGTCCCGTATCCAGATCATGATCGACAAAGGCATGGAAAACGAAGCGGGCATGCTGGCTGGCCTGATCGAGCTGGCTGACAAGCGTATCGCTGAAGTTAAATCTGGCGAAGCACCTGCTCTGGCTCCAGACGACAACGCTAAGTACTACGCTGAGCTGGTTGTTGACCTGGACGCAATCGACGAGCCAATGATTGCTGACCCAGACGTTAACAACGAAGACGTTTCTAAGCGTTACACTCACGATGTTATCCGTCCAACTTCTTACTACAATGGCCGTCAGGTTGACCTGGGCTTCGTTGGTTCTTGCATGGTTCACAAAGGCGACATGCAGATCATCGCTGCGATGCTGCGTAACCTGGAGAAGAAAGGCCCTATTACCTTTAAAGCTCCACTGGTTGTTGCTCCACCAACATACAACATCGTTGATGAGCTGAAAGCTGAAGGCGATTGGGAACTGCTGGAGAAATACGCTGGCTTCGAATTCTCTGACGAGAATCCAAAAGAAGAAGCACGTACTAAGTACGAAAACATTCTGTACCTAGAACGCCCAGGCTGTAACCTGTGCATGGGTAACCAGGAGAAAGCAGAAGCAGGTGACACTGTACTGGCTACTTCTACTCGTCTGTTCCAGGGCCGTGTAGTAGAAGACTCTGCTGAGAAGAAAGGTGAGTCTCTGCTGGGCTCTACTCCAATGGTTGTTCTGTCTTGTATCCTGGGTCGTTTCCCGACTCTGGAAGAGTACAAAGAAGCCGTTGAAGGTATTAACCTGACGTCTTTCGCTCCACCAAGCGAAGATCTGAGCGTAGCTCCTCAGGCGATTCCAGCTGCACGTATCTAATACAGAACGCTGAGTAACAAAAAAGCCCCGAATTTTCGGGGCTTTTTTTGTTACAGCTGCTAGGACGGCTTCGCCTACTAGAACGCCTTCGGCTGCTAGTGGCTAGGAAAAGCGGGGTTCTTTTTACTGGGTAGTTTTGAGGGCGTCCTGTTATTGCGGCGTAGGCTGGAATCTAAAACCTTTCGCCTTAGGGCGAGTTAAGGGGCTTCGCTGAAAGCCCCTTAACAATCCCCATCAGCCCCTGCTGTTTGGTTGGCTTTGCCAACTCCCCTGCGCGTTTCAATTTCCCGTGGAGTGAAAAAACTCGTCGCTCCGCTCCTCAGACAGCTTTCACTCTTAATCACGGGAAATCTGCAATGCTCGGCTGCACAGAAGGGGATTTAATCCGTGCCATAGAAATAGCTTAGTGTGATAGGTTATATTTTGACCTAATCTGTAAGAAATACTTACAAATATGGATCACCTTTCAACAAAACTGAAGCCATATATTTTGCATCCGTTAACAAAACCTCCTCACAAAAACCTTGGTCAATCTATAGGCAATACCTTGATAGAAAATGGATGAATTTAAAGCTAATAATCACTACGTGCCGAAACTCTATCTAAGAAAATGGGAAGATAGCTCATATAAAATATGTGTGTACAAAACTCTTGTTTCCCATAATAACGAACAGATGTGGCAAAAACGCTCAGTTAGCAAAGTCGCATACCAGAGACATCTCTATACACAATTAATTTCTGGCCAAAAATCTGACGAATTTGAACGCTGGATTGATAGCGAGTATGAATCACCAGCTCAATCAGTTATTGAAAAGGCGACAACAGATAAACGATTATCTAAAGAAGATTGGCAGATACTAATTCGCTTTTTAGCATGCCAAGACGTACGGACTCCTGCAAGGCTACTAGAATATCTCGATAGAGCTGACAAAGAGCACCAGAAAATACTAAATGATTCTGTACAACGTTGCGTAAGGGAAATGGAGAATAACCTTACCATCAACACAAACCCACCTGATCATAGCCATGATTTTGATAAGACCTACCCACTTAAAATAACCACAAAGAAAGACCCTAATGATAGCGAGATGGGGACTTTAAGGGTCGAAAGCTATAGTGGAAGAGCAACGTGGATTCACTCGATAAAAACCTTACTAACCCATACAGAAAAGATACTTCAGCAGCACAAGTGGTCAATTATCAAGCCGGCAAAAGGGTATTATTGGCCAACAAGTGACAACCCAGTAATTAAACTAAATTATACAGACGATAATAATTATGATTTTGGTGGTGGCTGGGGAAGACACAAAGGAAATATCCTTTTTCCTTTAGGCCCCCAACATGCAATGTTTGTTCAAATCGGAGATAGGCCAATCTTGAAAGGCACAAGGCTTAATGAAAGCCTGACACTACAATTAAGAAACTTCATCATACAACATGCACATAGGATGATATTTTCTAATAACTGTGATGAAGACATATCTTCAATTAGACCTAGAATCATTAACCCTCAAGCAGTAAAGAATGAAAGAAAACAGCTTGAGGAATGGCACAACCAAAACATTAAGCTCGAGTCGGAATACTTGTAGATATTAAGAGCACTCTTAGCCTATCAGGCACACTGCCCCCCTTCTGCGCAGCTGAGCATTGCAGATTTTCCGTGAATAAGAGTGAAAGCTGTCTGAGGAGCGGAGCGACGAGTTTTTTCACTCCACGGGAAATTGAAACGCGCAGGGAAGTCGCGAAGCGACCAAGCAGCAGGGCTGCCTTTAGATTGTTAAGACTTTTGGCCGTGCAAAAGGCTTAACTCGCCAACAGGCGAAAGACAGACCGAAAATAAAAGTAACAAAACTCACTCTATCCTCTGCTTTCCAACCCAAGCAAAATGATTACACAAAGTCTCATCTGACTGAATTAGCGCCAAAGAATAAAACCGCTTAGCTAATGTCATCTCATCATAGGCTTTGTGAATTCCCTTATGACATTGCCGACAAATATCGATACCTGAGGCTAATTCCAGCTTATCGAAATGCTTCTTGAAATAAGTTCGTCTGTGCATCTTCTTCGGAATAAGATGATGAAAAGTGAGATCTGTCTCACGATGGCATAAGGGGCACTTCCCTCGTTTTATGCGCTTTGGATACTTATTTGTAGAATTTGGCATTGTTGGCCGACGCTTTTAACTGCTTCACAATCAGTAGGCTTTTGCTTTTCCTAGCCCCTAGCAGCCGAAGGCGTTCTAGTAGGCGTAGCCGTCCTCGCCCCTGAGCTAAGCCACCGGCTTAGCGTTTAGGCAAAACCCAATTCGGGCGCGGAAAGTGACAAGTATACCCACCCGGAAACCGCTCAAGATAATCCTGATGCTCCGGCTCTGCTACCCAAAAATCACCCTCAGGCTCAACTTCAGTAACCACCTTACCCGGCCATAAGCCACTGGCTTCAACATCAGCAATCGTATCCAGCGCCGTCTGCTTTTGCGTTTCATCCACAAAGTAGATCGCTGAACGATAGGACATACCCATGTCATTACCTTGCCGGTTGGGCGTAGTCGGGTCATGAATCTGGAAGAAGAACTCTAACAGGGTTCGGTAGGAAATCTGCTCTGGATTGAACAGGATCTCAATGCCCTCAGCATGAGTACCATGATTCCGGTAAGTAGCATTAGGAACATCACCACCGGTATAACCGACACGCGTTGCCAGCACGCCGGGCAGCTTCCGAATCAGATCCTGCATACCCCAGAAGCACCCACCAGCAAGTACGGCTCTTTGTTCGTTCATTAAATCATCCCCCACCGGATTAAAAGGTTAGCAAATAGTATCTGTATATATTTGTTACGCCGCTAACAAGAAAGTTCCCACAGCCCTTGCGCTTTGGTCAACACAGAACTGATGACTAGTACGTCTGTTACGCTATTTAAGATTTATAACACGCACAAAAAAACCGCCGATAGTACGGCGGTTTTTTGCTTTTCCTAGTCACTAGTAGCGAAGCGTGCTAGCCACTGATGATTCAGTTAGCTCTTAGCTAACTGCATCATCCGCTTCCAGATCTTTCATAGACAGCTTGATACGGCCGCGCTGGTCTACGTCCAGTACTTTAACCTTAACCATCTGTTCCATCTGGATGTAGTCAGTTACTTTCTCTACGCGCTTGTTAGCGATCTGAGAGATGTGTACCAGACCGTCTTTACCCGGCAGGATGTTAACGAATGCGCCGAAGTCTTCGATGCGAACAACTTTACCTTCGTAGATCTGACCGATTTCTGCTTCTGCAGTAATTTCGATGATCTTGTCAGTCGCTGCTTTCGCTGCTGCTTTATCTTCAGCGTATACGCGAACTGTACCGTCGTCTTCGATATCGATAGACGCGCCAGTCTCTTCAGTCAGAGCACGGATAGTTGCGCCGCCTTTACCGATAACGTCACGGATTTTCTCAGGGTTGATCTTCAGCTGAGTCAGAGCAGGAGCGTTGTCTGGCAGTTCTGGACGAGCGTAGCCGATTACTTTAGCCATCTCTTTCAGGATATGAACACGTGCTTCGTATGCCTGTTCCAGAGCGATGTCCATGATCTCTTCAGTGATACCAGTGATCTTGATGTCCATCTGCAGAGCAGTGATACCCGTTTCAGTACCCGCTACTTTAAAGTCCATGTCACCCAGGTGATCTTCGTCACCCAGGATGTCAGTCAGAACTGCAAAGCCGTTTTCTTCTTTAACCAGACCCATTGCGATACCTGCAACAGGCGCTTTCAGAGGTACACCAGCGTCCATCATAGACAGAGATGCGCCACATACAGAAGCCATGGAGCTTGAACCGTTAGATTCAGTGATCTCAGATACGATACGGATTGTGTATGGGAACTCTTCCTGTGTTGGCAGAACTGCTGCAACACCACGACGAGCCAGACGACCGTGACCGATTTCACGACGACCAGCACCCATCATACGACCACATTCACCTACAGAGTATGGAGGGAAGTTGTAGTGCAGCATGAACGGATCTTTACGCTCGCCTTCGATCGCATCGATGATCTGCTGATCACGTGCAGTACCCAGTGTACAAGTCGCGATAGACTGTGTTTCACCACGTGTGAACAGTGCAGAACCGTGAGTACCTTGCAGTACGTCGATCTGTACATCGATACCACGAACTGTTTTGTTGTCACGACCGTCGATACGCGGCTCGCCCGCTACGATACGACCACGAACAATCTCTTTTTCCAGAGAGCTTACGATGCCAGCAACGTCGCCTGCAGAAGGCTGACCTTCTTCGTCGCCTGCCAGAGCTTCAACTGCTTGAGTACGCAGCTCGCTCAGAGTGTTCTGGCGCTGCATTTTGTCAGCGATCTGGTAAGCAGCAGTGATGCCTTCGCCTACTTCAGCGCGTACTTTAGCGATCAGATCCTGATCTTTTTCTGGCGCAGTCCAAACCCAGTCTTCTTTACCAGCTTCAGCTTTCAGTTCGTTG
>JASBRM010000289.1 GCA_030149405.1 Neptuniibacter sp.
AGAAGTACTGCCGAAACTCAGTTTAAGCGAAGTGGCTAATATCCTGGCGGGTGCCACTGCCTGCGTTTCTGTAGATACCGGTCTTTCACACCTTGCTGCAGCACTGGACAGACCTAACGTTATTCTCTTTGGCCCTACCGATCCGGGACTGGTAGGAGGTTATGGTCAGGACCAATATTGCCTGCTGGCTTCAGACTACCCGGAAGTTGATACAAAAATTGAGCCGGCAGTTTTTGCCCCACTGACTCCTGAAATTGTCTGGGATCAACTCGAGTTGATCCTCTGAAAATTCAATCCAGTACAATAAATAAGTACTTTCGGATATTTCCGCATAGACAACGAATAAATAGCCACACTGTTTAGTTAAAACTCAACTAAGATTAAGATCATACGAATAGCCCGACGAAGTAGCAGGGTCCAGAATTGATACATAACAATTATTTACTATCCAGCAGATCATTATCGACTGCCAGAGTATTTTTAGCCCTGGCGTTCATACCTTTGTTGCTGGTAGCCCTCAGCGGAGTCTTCATCTACTTAGATCTGACTTCTAAAGCTAAGGATGAAGCCATCGCGCATAGCAGAAACAGCGCTAAGCTACTCTCCAGCAGAACCAATGATTATGTTTCCAACCGTACCCATTCGGTGAAACTTATGGCTGGAGAAAAGGTGATAGAAAATCTGGCGTTACAGCCAAACCAGTCCAATCTTCAAGCCGCAAAAGAAACTCTGAGCAGATATTGCGACACTCTTTCTGCTTCAATTTGTTATGTGATGGATCAACAGGGTTATATGGTTGCAGATAATCGCCCTCCAGCTACAACCCTGGCTGGAAATAACTATGGTTTCCGTGATTATTTTCTCCATGCAATCAAAGGCGAACCCAGCTTATTCCTGGCTCTGGGTGCCTCGACAAAAAAACGAGGACTGTATTTCAGCCACCCAATTTATTCCTCTAACCAAATCGTTGGTGTTGCTGTAATTAAGTTCCTTCCTGATGAGCTTGAACAGAGCTACCAAGGGCTGAGCGGAAAAGCATTATTGGTTGATAGTAACGGCATTATTTTTGCCGCAAGTGATCCTGATTATCAGTTTAAAAGCCTATTTCCAATTGAACAGGTAAAACTCCAGAAAATCATCGATTCCAGGCAATTTGGCGACGAAATTCCAGAGCATATTCTGAAGCAGAATATTGAACATGATTTGGTTATCGACTCCCTTGGCAATGAATTTCTTCTCGATCAGGCTACAGTATCAAGCATCCCTGGTTGGAAAATTATTTACCTGCTGCCACCTGAGCAGTTTGCAAAAGCCTCTGATAATCAAAAACAAATAATTTTTCTCACAGCGATTGTGTTGTTTTTCATGATCGTTCTGATTGTGGTCTCCAAACTGTTCTTAAACCTAAAACAAACACTCAGAGAAAGTGATGACTACCGTTTCAAACTGGAAGAAAGTAAAGATCGATTACAACAATTTGAAGAGATCACAACGGAAGCCATCATCATACGTGATGAGTTGAAAATACTGGACTTCAACAAACGCACTGAAGAGTTGTTTCAGCTATCCAGAGAAGCACTGTTAAACTCAGAGCTCCCTGCTTTATTTGCTACAAGCACTGCCGAACAAACAATGGAATTGATGCTCAGCCGTTCTGAAAAACCCTATAAGGCTGACATCCTGACTCACTTTGGTGAAGAATTACCCGTTGTTATTACTGACCGGGCAACCACATGGAATGGCCAGAAAGTCCAGGTAACCTCGCTTAAAGATGAGAGTCGGCATAAAGCTGTTAAACAAAAACTGTTGGCTAGTGAAAGTCGGTTCCGTCAACTCTCGGATCTGGTTTCTGAAGGCATTCTAATCTTTTCCGATGATACGGTTGTTGATGCAAATGATGCATTATGTTCGATTATCGGTTTACGCAAGGAAGACTTGATCGGTGTACCGATGAGTCAGGTATTCCCGGACGATATTCGCGAATCGTTCCCTAGCTCTGACAGCGCTTTTGTTGAGCAGGAATTCGACCTTCCCCGCCAGGATGGCACATTTTTCCCAGCCGAACTCTCAACGGCCAGCATGGTGTTTGAAGACGGCTTATATACCGTTCTGTCTATACGTGACATAACCAGCCAGAAAGAGCAGGAAGAACACATTCTGTATCAGGCTCAGTATGATCTGCTCACCGATATCCCTAACCGCTTCCTCGCAAGGGATCGTGCTGAACATGCCATGGCAAACGCTGATAGATCCTCCAAAAAAATGGTGCTGATGTTCATCGACCTTGATGGTTTTAAAAAGGTAAATGACAGCCTTGGGCACGATGTTGGAGACATATTACTTCAGCTCGCCAGTCGCCGTTTTAAAAGCTGCCTACAACCCAACGATACTCTTGCACGCCACGGTGGTGATGAATTCATTATTATTGTCGAGGATGTCAATGAACCCGAGGATACCAAACTGTTACTGGAAAAAATTCTGCAACAGTTCTCCAACCCTTTTATTATCGACAACAAGGAACTGATTGTTACTGCAAGTATCGGTGTTGCGGTATACCCGAATGATGCGCAGGACTATCCCGCTCTTCTCCGGGCAGCGGACATCGGCATGTATAAAGCTAAAAAAGATGGCCGCAACACTTTCCATTTCTATACCCAAGAGATGAATAATATTGCGGTTCGTCAGTTGCAGCTAGACAACAACTTGCGCTTTGCACTCGAACGAGATGAGTTTCATCTGGTCTTTCAGCCTCTGGTTTCAGGCGGACTGAATGCGGGTAAAGTTGTAGGTGCTGAAGCTTTGTTACGTTGGGATTCGAAAGAGCTTGGACTCATATCCCCGGATGAATTTATTCCACTCACAGAAAATACCGGCCTGATTATACCGATTGGGCGCTGGGTGCTTTTGGAAGCCTGTAAGCATGCGAAGGCATGGGTTGACCAAGGGTTTGAAGATTTCAGTATCTCAGTGAACGTATCGCCACGTCAGTTCAGCGGTAATCATTTTATCCATGACCTTAACTACGCTCTTGGGAAAAGCGGGCTGTCCCCACAAAACCTTAATCTGGAGGTAACTGAAGGACTGCTGATTCAAGCAACATCAGAGCTCAATGACACACTCAAGTACCTTTCCGAAATGGGTGTAAGAATCAGCATGGATGATTTTGGTACTGGCTACTCATCTCTTCGTTATCTGCAGACATTCCCGTTTAATAACCTGAAGATTGATCGTGCTTTTATCAACAACCTACCCAATCATAAA
This sequence comes from Neptuniibacter sp., assembly GCA_030149405.1. Lineage (GTDB taxonomy): Bacteria > Pseudomonadota > Gammaproteobacteria > Pseudomonadales > Balneatricaceae > Neptuniibacter. The sequence continues at coordinate 3,262 of JASBRM010000289.1, forward strand.
GACTCAAAAATTCTTGTGGCCGCCATCATTGCCATGGCCCACAAACTGGGTCTGAGCGTTACCGCAGAAGGTATCGAGACGATTGAACAATTCAACTATATGAACATTTTGGATTGCGATGTATTACAGGGTTTTTACATTGGCAAACCCATGCAGGCACCTCAATTCGAAGAGTTCCTGTTCAATACAAGCGATAACAAAATAATTTCTAGTCACTACGAAATTTAGCTGCAATTGATTGATCTGGCTTACCCAACATCACGAAGCATTCGTCTATAATGCACACAAACAATAACAATGACCTTCTATCGAGGATTCTATGACCGCAAACCCGCTTAAGTCGATTTTATTCATTTGCCGACATAACAGTGTGCGATCGCAACTAGCCGCTTTGCTGACAGAAAAGATCAGTAACTCTAAAGTACAAGCTCACAGCGCAGGGCCTGAGCCTTCTTCGATACCTCAACATGTTCAGGACTGGGCGGTGCAACTGGGTCATTCCGGACAACTTGCAACGCAGTCACTGGAACAGGTAGCAGACCAACCATTCGACATGGTAGTCACCCTGTGTGATAAATCTCACCAGGCATTACCGAACCTCAAAAGCGATCATCAACAGATCCGCTGGGACTTTCACCACGCAGACAATGCAGAAGACTTGAAACATCTGGAAATTGAACTGGCAGAAAGGATCCGCCTGCTACTTCTGACAAAAGGTGTGATTTAAGAAAGAAATGGTGCCGGCACCAAGAGTCGAACTCGGGACCTACTGATTACAAGTCAGTTGCTCTACCAACTGAGCTATACCGGCACACGTCGAAGCGGAGCGCATAATATCAGCTCCGCTTCATGATTCAAGTCTTTTCCTTAGTTATTTACTGACTCTCCCAATTAAAACCACTTACATGTACTTTAGAACCGAATCCAGATGTAAAAATTGACCTGCTAAAAAGTGAGTGCCACTCTACTTTGGATAAAAAGAAAAGGAGCTAGAAACATGCATGCATATCAGGTCGACTCAGCTGACGGCATTGGTGCAGTTAAAAAGGTAGAGATAGATACTCCAACCCCAGGTGATAATGAAGTACTGGTTAAAATGAAAGCCTGTTCTCTCAACTACCGAGATCTTCTTATTACAATGGGTGGCTATGTCAGAAACGATGTAAGACCAATCGTACCCTTATCCGATGGTGCCGGAGAAGTGATTCAGGTGGGTAAAAACGTTACTCAGTTTCAGCCGGGTGATCGTGTAATCGGCAACTTTTTCCAGCATTGGGAAAATGGAAACATTGATGATGCTGGCCTTAACTCAGCATTAGGTGGCAGTATCAATGGTGTGTTATCTGAGTATTTTATTCTGAATGAAGATTGTACTGTAAAAATCCCTGAACACCTTTCATTTGAAGAAGCCTCCACTCTTCCATGTGCCGCTACAACTGCCTGGCATGCGTTAGTTGAAGTCGGCAATATCAAAGCCGGTGATACTATTCTACTGCTGGGGACAGGCGGCGTATCCATTTTTGGTTTGCAGATAGCCAAAGCCAAAGGCGCCAAAGTGATTATCACTTCTTCCAGCGATGAAAAACTGAAAAGAGCTGCTGACATGGGAGCAGACCATACCATTAATTACAAAGACACCCCGGATTGGGAAGAACAAGTCCTCTCTTTAACAAATGGTCAAGGGGTGGATAACGTACTCGAAGTGGGTGGAGCTGGTACTTTCGAAAAATCTGTTGCCAGTGCAAAGGTCAATGGAACCGTTTCTGTGATCGGTATTCTGACAGGTCTGGAAAACCCAACCATCAGCTTGATGACTATTTTCAATCTTCTTCGAATTCAGGGCATTTATGTTGGCAGTACCGCAATGCTAACGGATCTATGTGACTTTATGGCTGAACATAAGATCAATCCGGTAATCGATAAGGCATTCGATTTTTCCGAAAGTATGGATGCCTACAACCATATGGCTTCAGCAAAACACTTTGGCAAAATAGTCATTACTAACTAAAGCCTTCCAATAGCCAGTGGTTTCCTTTACTGATAACTTTTCTAAATTCAAAAGCTCTAATTAAGGAAATCACTGGAAATCATCCTTGCTCAATGGCATATTGAATACCTGAGTATTTTAGTCACACAATTTACATGGAATGTAGTTGTTTATTCTCTGGTTAAACCAGTCTTTGAGGATAATTACAGATGTTAACTGAAGCAGCTGCTAACTCTACAGTCCTTGTTGTTGATGATATGGCTTCCATGCGCGCCATCACCAAAAAAGTTTTAAAAACTTATGGTGTAAAAAATATCGTAGAAGCCGAAAACGGTAAGCAGGGTTTAGGACGCCTAAAAGTATC
>JASBRM010000291.1 GCA_030149405.1 Neptuniibacter sp.
CTGGCACTTACATTGCTTAATAGAAGTTAATCAATAGTTTTGCCGTATGGAGTATTCAAATGTCGACTTTCAGTCTGGGACATCACGAACTTCCGCCTCTAAAACATTTCCCGCTGGCGGAGCCTATAGAAGACCTTGCTTCAGCCTTGAAAGATGACGTGAACTTAGTTCAAAGTCTTGATGACTTATATCTCAACACCCTGTCTGAGCTTGAACCTACAAAGCGTAAAGAAGCTTATATCAAAGAATTGAATAAAGAGATTGAGGCAATTTTTCGTATTAACAGCTCTATTGCAGTTTTGATGTTTAGCGATACTACACTGTACTCCACAAATGATCAGGTAACCTCTGTAATTAATCAGATCCATGGGCCGATTACTATTGGGCGGCTTAATTTATATCTCAACTCGGCCTTTGATGATCAAGTAAGCGTTGATTGCTTTACAGTTTATAAACCCACATTCAAAGACTACAAGACGGGCACCCTGTTCAATCAGGCTGATCTAGAGGCAGGCTTGAGGCCCGACCGTACCTCAATCGATGAACATATGTGTGAATGGTTACGGCAGTATCAAATGTGGTTAGAGGATTATCTGTATTTCAACCTTGCACAGGTAAGTAAGGCTCCTGGAACGGTGATTAAGCAACGGATACAAAATTTGTCGACTCTGCAAACTTATATGCTTGCAAACGCTTAACATCACATCACCATTCCCAATAGCACATCTTTAAGATTAGACTTGTGCTATTAAATACTATGTGAAAGATGAACCACCATGGAATTTTTACTACCTGTCCTACTTTTAGCTGTTGTTTATTTCGTCTACCGAACTATGAGGACGAACAAAGAACAATCTCTATCGAACAAAGCAGCAGGAAGAGATTTTCTGGCACAAAACAAAACGAAAGAAGGCGTCATAGAAACAACTTCAGGTCTGCAATACATGATTCTGGAGAAAGGGGATGGTGAGACAAACCCTGTAGCAACCTCAAAAGTTAAAGTGCACTACCACGGCACCCTTATTGATGGCCGAGTTTTCGATAGCTCAGTAGACCGGGGGGAGGCAATAGAATTCGGACTCAATCAAGTCATAAAGGGCTGGACTGAGGGCCTCCAGCTTATGGTGAAAGGTGATAAGTTTCGTCTCTTCATACCCTCAGAACTTGCATATGGTGATGGATCAGTTTCTATAATCACACCAGGTTCAACACTTATCTTTGATGTGGAGCTGATAGATTTTAAGTGACGGCCTATCCGTCTACATGTCTTCTACTAATGCCATAAGCAGACCCTTCTCAACCCATATAGAGACTTTTAGGCCTTTAATCATTAATGTTTCAGGTACTTCTCCTAAATCAATATCTGGAATTTGACCGTAAATATCCGCATCGTAGCCCACTTCGTACAGTGTGCTGTGGTGACCCGTTGATACCTTATACCTGAGCTGAGCAGCTGTTATGCCTTTAATTGAGCAATACCTGGCTCCAACCAAATCTGATTCCGCCAGTGAAAACTGTTCCAATAACTGGTCTGAATTGGCGGGGGAAAAATCCAGTTCTTTGAAATAGTTCTGCACTTGATCCATAGACTGTGCATACAATTCCATTGGCCTTTGCTTAATGTGATTACCTGCAACCTCCCCTGCAATTGCCTGAATTGAATGGTTACCACCTTCTGTCCATAAAAAAGCAGCTAACATCACAACGACCAATAACGAAGCAACCAAGGAAGAGGATAATTTGCTTTTAGATTGGTTTTTTTTCGGAAGTAGAATATCTTCCTGCATCTCAACCAGTCTCGATACCTCAAGGCAATCCAGTTTCTCTTGTTGTGTTTTAAGTCCGATCTGTTCTTTAAGGGGCCGGGCTGTACTCAGGTAATTATCTTTCATGCCTGTACTCCCGTAGGTTCGATCTCACCTTCATTACGAAAACGCTGCCGTAAACGATGTACTTTGGAAAGAAAAGTGCCTCTGGGTATTGCAAATAATGCACAAACTTCATCTGTGCTATAACCCAGAACAGCCCAATGATAGAGAATATCCCTCTCCATTACTGATAGACGGCTCCAAAGCGATTCTAATTCCTGGCCTGTTATTGTGATCTCTTCCAGACACACCGGCGAAATATCGTAAACATTCATCTCTTCATAGCTTTCATTCTGCCACCTTTGTGAATGGCGATAATGATCGATAAAGCGATTCCGAATAAGAGCTCTCACAAACGCTAACGGATTAGCAATTGTTTCTTTTCCACGTTGCAACCTGATCAGATATGACTCAATCGCTGATTGCAACAAGTCATGAGCATCCTGTCGATTTTCACTCAGTACCATCGCATATTGAAACAGCGATTGTAGCTGATCTTCACTTAAAAACTGATCCATGTTTATGTTTAATCGCCATCAACCGCTGTCAAAAGTATCTGAACACCTTCGCGCCATATACAGATGTTTTTAGATCCAATTACATTCGCTGCTATCTTAATGTATGGGTGCAATTGAGTAATTCGGATGAAATAACTTTCATCCAATCCCGCAAGTTCATGTACTTGAATGCAAATACTCTCGCCGCCTTCATGTTTATCAGCGTCCGCGTAATATTGCCGAGCAACTAAGTACTCCAGAGTGGCTATTTCAGATACCAACGACCAGTTACATTCTGTCGACTTTGGACCATTCTGCTGCGCTAACAAAAAACCGGGTAATGAAGCCCCATAAAGATTCAGATCCCAATGATCTGCTGGATAATGCTGAGCATATACCGTAGATAAGGCCCTAAATAGATCTTCACCGAGCACCTCCGCAGTAAATAAAAATGTGTTACTTAGGGCTGCAACGTGTACCCCAACGAAGTTGTTTCGATAAGGTTCTATCTGCAAATCACCGTTTAATATCAATGCGGTAAACCTTTGCAAACTGGCTACATAACTATCGAGACTCATCCAGCCTCCTTTACACGGGAGTATTCATCCAGAATATTCTGAGCCTGTTGCCTCTGCTCCATCAGAACTGAAAATTCAGGTAAATTATTGTCCCATTCGATTAAAGCCGGGACATCAGGCTCGAGCTGATTGAATAATCTAAATGCCTGCCAAACCTCTTCACTTACAGCACTTCCATGGGTATCAATCAACTGACCGTCCTGCTCTGTAAAACCAGCCAAGTGGATTTCAGCGACACGATCAAGAGGAAGTTCAGCCATAAAACCGGTGATAGATTCACCTAAATTACACTGATTTACATAGGCATTATTTAGATCTAATAAGAGGCCACAATCTGAACGTTCACTCACTTCAGCTATAAAGGCCCCTTCACTCATCTCGCTTTCGTCATATCTGTAGTAGCGGGATAAATTCTCAATCAGAATCTGCCTTCCAAGCAGGTCCTGAATCATCGAAATACGTTCAGAAAGGTGAAGCACCGCTTGTTTTGTAAAAGGCACTGGCATCAGGTCGTGGAAGTGAACGCCATTGATAGCGGTAAAACAGGCATGCTCTGAAACCATCGCTGGATTTAGACTATCTACTGCTTCTTTGAGACGCTTTAAGTAATCAGGATCAAAGGGTTCAATGCCCGCCAGGTTCAGATTAACGCCGTGAAAACTCAGAGTGTATCGTTCGTTTATCTCTTCCAATAAAGCCTTACTAAGACCACCACCAAGATAATTACAGATATGCACTTCAAACCATGGCACATCAGGATTATCCCTGAGCACTTCTCTCAAATGAGGCGTGCGCAGGCCCAAGCCTGCGCCGTGACAACCGAAGTTAGTCATAACCAGATTATTTTGCTGGTTTAACTTTAGCGACAACACCACCAGTGATTTTGGCACACTGGCCTTCAGGTACATAAACCCATTCAGTGCTCAGGTTGTCACTTTTTGCTTGTCCAGCGCAGCCATGAGAGCCATCCAGAGCGCCACAATCATTCATACCCGCTTTAGCAATGCCTGCACACTTTTCCCAGTTCTTCGGTGCATCTGGTACAGCATTGGCAGTAGTCGCAACGGCAGTCATGCCAATGAAAGTTGCAGTAATCAAAGTCTTGCTGTTCATCTTGAAATTCCCCGCATATAGCGATTGTTGGTTTTCCACTTACCTTTGTAAGTGAGATACATGCTGAGCGGCCACTCATGTCTTAAAGACGATTAATTAGTCAAGATGATTGCGAAATAGTTGAATATTTTTTCAAAAATTATGAAAAACACATTATGCCGGCTGATAACGGCTTAATTTTGAGGAAGTTATAGGTAGGTGCACTGCTGCTGCAAACAAACCTAAAGCAGCACTTAGGATCAAAGCCCATTCGTACGACCCTGATTGGTCAAAGATCAAACCGGACCACCAGCTTCCAAAAAAAGCACCGATTTGATGACTAAACATTACGATTCCAAATAAAGAAGCAAGGTTTGTAGTCCCAAAGATCTGAGCTACCGTTCCACTGGTCAAAGGTACCGTTGATAACCACAGAATCCCCATAGCAACGGAAAACAGGTAAAACAGATCTGTCTGCGGTGGAATAATTAACAAACACATGATCAAACAAGCTCTGAGCCAATAGATCAAAGTCAGTAGCCAGGGTTTATGCCATCGGTCCCCTGCCCAACCCGCAGCGATTACACCAAAAACATTAGCCAACCCAATCACTGCCAGTGAATTAGCAGCGACTTCTGGTGGCAATCCGCAGTAATTAACAACACCTGCCATATGCACTGTCAGCAAAGCTATATGGAATCCACAAACAAAGAACCCCAGATTAAGCAGTACATACTCTCTACACCTGAAAGCATCCCTTATAACGCCCAGGTCAAACATTGAAGTTGAGCTGACTTCAGGTTTTTCCTCCTCTCTAAGAAATACAGACAAACCCAGAATCGTTATAAGGGTGAGTGAAAAGATCAGGAAAACATCAGACCAATCAAAAAACGGATCAATGAGTCTTAATAACACCGCATAGATAAACTGCCCAAGGGACCCACCGGCGCTGGTCACTCCCAGGGCAAATGTACGGCGAGAGGCTGGGAACTTACGACTGACTGCAGCCAGCACAATTGGGAATGTAGTTGCGCCTACACCGACTCCAACCAGTAACGCATTAGCGATAAAAAACACCCAGCCGTTTTCTGCAAAGGCCGCTAATAACATACCTGCCAGATAGATGATTCCGCCTGCCTGCAACACTCTGACAGTGCCAAAGCGTTCTGCCAGCATACCGGCAAAAGGCGCTACGGCTCCCCAGAGCAGGTTTTGCACACCAAAGCCAAATGCAAGATCAGATATAGGTTCGCCCAAAGACAAGCTGATCTCAGGCAGCATTAACCCTGTCGTCTGTCTGATCCCAACATTACTGGCCAGGATAAGTACGGCTGCTGTAACAATAAACCAAGGAGAAGAAAGAGTACGCAATGAAAACCCAGTCAAAAAAGAAAACGTTAAGGATTCAATCCTGTAGCGAACTAAATATTAACAAAAAAAGTTCTCATGGATTCAAGGTATTGATAGCCTAACATGCTACAATCTCGCTCGTTAATTTCAGACAATGCAATGAGCTGTAGAAAGTAGTTCCATTCCACTTCAGAAGAAACACTCTGTTGTCTATCTGCTCACATCGTTCAGTGTGAGTCTCTTTGCTGCAAATTGAATTATTACGCGATTTAACTCCGCCACGGTTGCGGACTGGACGGTATTTCGCTTTTTGCAATTAGAGACCCTAATGAATTTTGATGACCTGGGCTTATCCCGCCCAATCCTTGATGCGATTACTGCTAAAGGTTATGACACACCTTCTCCAATCCAGGAAAAGTCTATTCCAGCTGTGCTTGAAGGCCATGACCTTATGGCAGCCGCGCAAACTGGTACAGGTAAAACAGCTGGATTTACTTTACCTATTCTGGAAAAGCTTAGTGCGGGTATTCCGGCAAAACGAGGGCGGGCCCGAGCACTGGTTTTAACCCCCACTCGTGAACTTGCAGCTCAGGTTGCCAAAAGCGTAAGTGATTACTCCGGAAATTTATCAATAAGATCACATGTTGTATTCGGAGGGGTAAAAATTAACCCTCAGATATCCGTGCTCCGGGGCGGTGTAGACATTCTGGTTGCAACTCCTGGTCGTCTGATTGACCTGCATAATCAGGGTGCTGTTAATTTCTCAGACCTGGAAGTGCTGATACTGGATGAAGCCGATCGAATGTTGGATATGGGCTTTATCCATGACATCAAGAAGATTCTGGGCTTTCTTCCGAAACAACGACAAAACCTGATGTTCTCAGCTACTTTCTCTGACCAGATTCGTAAGCTGGCTCAAGGGCTTATGAACAATCCGGTCGAAATTTCAGTCACTCCTGTTAACTCAACAGCGACAACGATTAAGCAGTGGATATGCCCGGTTGATAAGAAGCAAAAAGGCCCAGTACTGATCGAGATGATTAAGTATCATCGCTGGGATCAGGTATTAGTATTTACGCGCACAAAACATGGTGCCAACCGTCTAAC
>JASBRM010000305.1 GCA_030149405.1 Neptuniibacter sp.
CTTACTGAGTCGACACCCTGCAAACGTACGTTACGTAAAATGAACGGCATTACAGTGGACGGCAGTTTAAAGCTTGCCGCAAGGCCACAAGCCGTCACGACTCCTCCGTAATTAGTTTCAGCAATGATTCTTGCCAGAATAGTATCGCCAACCGTATCTACAGCCCCAGCCCAGCGCTGTCTTTCAAGCGGCCTTGCAGGTGCAGCCATCTCTTCACGTGTAACAATATTGGTTGCTCCCAGAGAGCGCAGGTAATCTTCAGTTTCTGGACGGCCCGTAATTGCGGTTACTTCATAACCTAAACCAGCCAGAATAGACACAGCGACACTACCAACACCACCCGCAGCACCACTAACAATCACTGGACCACTCTCAGGTGTAACACCACCTTCCTGCAACGCCATAACACATAGCATTGCTGTCAGCCCTGCTGTACCAATCTGCATAGTTCTAACAGGGTCCATCTGCTCTGGTAGAGGTACTAACCAATCAGCTTTAGCTTTGGCATATTCAGAATAACCACCCCAGTGGTTTTCACCTACGCCCCAGCCGGTCAATACAACTTTATCACCCGCCTGGTATCTTTGGTCAGAGCTTTCCTCAACTGTTCCTACGTAATCAATGCCAGGAACCATAGGAAAATCACGAATGATCTTGCCTTTACCGGTGATGGCCAAACCATCTTTATAATTCAATGAGGAGTAATCTACCTTAATCAGAACTTCTCCTTCAGGCAGGTCACCTAGCTGAAGATCCTGTACTGCGGAGATTGTTTTACCATCTTCTTGATTTAAGACTAACGCTTTAAACATTTACCACTCCACTCACTTATTGTTAATTTGTCTTACAAATATAACTTTGTATAATTAGAAATACAACCTTTCTCTTTACTCATCTCAATGTAGAATAAAAACAATCATCAGGCGGAGATTAATGTGAATTTAGATGTAGCCCCTCTCAAAAAAGTAAGCTTGTCTAAACAGGTTGCTGATCAACTTCAGGAAGCTATTCTGGACGGCACTCTGAAAGCAGATGATCGTTTACCTACCGAAGAAGAGTTGGGTCAACGCTTCCAAGTATCACGCCCTACCATCAGAGAGGCCTTAAAAAGACTCGCCGCCAAAAACTTGATCCGCTCCCGCCGTGGCCCTACTGGTGGAACATTTGTTAATCATCTTGATGCCAATGAACTGAGCGACAGTTTATCAACCGCTTCAACATTATTTGTCAGCATGAATGATATTTCTCTGGAAGAGGTCAGTACATGCCGAAAAGAGTTAGAAACCCTATGCTTTCAACTCGCCTGTGATCATGCCTCTAATGATGATATTAAAAACATGGAGATAGCTCTGAATACACAGGAAGATCCCTCGATCAGTCCCGAAGCCTTCTGCGCTGCCGATGTGCAGTTCCATAGGGCAATTGCTGATGCAACAGGGAACAGAATGTTGAGCTTTGTTATGTACTCTCTGATTGAAGGCCTACAACCCGTCGCGAATATGATTGCTTACCACTACAGGGCACGAGAAGTAATTATCAATCAGCATCAACGAATCTTAGAAAATATTAAAGAGCGTGATACCAACACTGCAATCAGTGTTCTGCATGAACAGATCGATTATTTGTCGCAATTACATAATGAGGCACAGAGTAATCATCAACAAAAAGGTTAATGATTACTCTGTGCCTCACTCTCAACTTTGATCCAATACATTTTTTCATTAAGAGATCGCAAAATCTCTGTAAGCGATAGGCATAAATTCACTTTTGTTTTATGCTGTCTCACAGTGATTACAATAATTATTTAAGGAGTCTTCGTGGAAAATATATGGCTTATCAGTGTCGCTGCTCTTTTTGTAGGAGCTCTTATAGGTTATCTGATGGCGCGTGCAGGTGGTGGTAATAACCAAGCCGAAATTGCTGCGCAACTTGAAGACACTAAAAAGGAACTTGAAGAATATAAATCTGAAGTCACAACTCACTTTGAAAAAACAGCTGAGCTCGTTAACAACCTGACCTCAAGCTATAAAGATGTGCATGAACATCTGGCGAGTGGAGCACAAGGCTTATGCCAGCCGGGTGCTATCGATATGGCTCTGGAATCACCAATGCAGCCAAAGCTCACTGAATCTACTGAAGAGCAGCCTGAAGAAACTGAGCAGGCAGAAAAACCTGAAACACCCGAAACGCCTGAACCTCCAAGAGACTACGCTCCAAAAAGTCCAGATGATGAAGGTACACTTTCTGAAACTTTCGGTCTGAAAGAAAATGAGAAAGATGAAACTGAAGAAGCTTTGGAACCCCTGGTGACTGACGCGGTTGAGAAACCTGCAAAAGAAAAACAGCCTGCTTAATCAGACTGGATTATCTATCTCCACATACTGGTGCTGCAGATCAAACTGCAGTGCCAGCTGTTCTCCTAAAGCCTGCACACCATAACGTTCTGTTGCATGATGGCCTGCAGCAAAATAGTGAATGCCGTTTTCAACAGCACTGTGATAAGTCGGCTCCGATATTTCACCTGAAAGGTATGCATCTGCTCCCAAAGCGAATGCCTTATCGATATATCCCTGCGCCCCGCCCGTACACCACGCAATGGTTTTGATTTTATGATCACCAGCTGCAACGACTAATGGTCTTCTATCAAGTTTGGTTTCCAGTAAATCAGCAAATGCTTCTGCACTCATTTCAGCTCCGAGAACACCAATATTACCAACACTTCTGGGGTTATCGGGCTCTAACCCTCCCGTTACTTCGATTCCCAGTAATTTGGCCAAACGAGCATTGTTGCCAAATTCTGGGTGGGCATCCAAAGGTAAGTGATAGGCCATCAAACTAATATCGTTATCCAACAGAGCTTTGATACGTTTCTTTTTCATACCCTGTATACGGCTATCTTCACCTTTCCAAAAGAAACCATGGTGAACGAGTATAAGATCCGCATTCAACTCAACGGCTTTATCAATTAAAGCCTGTGAAGCTGTAACCCCCGTAACGATTTTTTTCACCTGCTGTCTGCCCTCAATCTGCAAGCCATTTGGGCAGTAATCCCGAAACATTTCAGGTGTTAAAGTGTTGTCTAGAAATGAAACAAGATCACTCAGATTAGCCGACATGTTATTTTCCCATTCACAAAGTTGCTGGAGATCGTATAATTCTATGATTCTTTATGGTTTTTTCTACTACTGAAACAACAATGCGTAAACTTAATTTTCTTTTTTGGCCGGTTTTATCAGGTGTTCTAGTTGCAATGCTGCTATTGCAGTTGTTTCCTAACCTTTTGAACACTAATCAACCCGCCGTTGAGATTAAAGAAACCAGTACTCGGCAAACAACCAATTTAGGTGTTGGCCCTGTTTCATACTCAGACGCAGTAGGTGTTGCTGCCCCAGCAGTAGTTAATATCTATACCAGAACCGTAGTCCGTCAGAATGTTCATCCGTTGTTTAATGACCCCTTCTTTCGTAATTTCTTTGATGCTGAAAGCATCCCACAACGGGAACGGGTCCAGTCCAGTCTAGGCTCTGGCGTCATCCTGAGTGAACAAGGCTACTTGGTTACCAATAACCACGTTATTCAGGGTGCAGACAGCATCGTTGTCGCCCTTCGCGACGGCCGTGAAGCAACTGCTGAGGTTATTGGTACTGATCCCGAAACAGATCTCGCTGTCTTAAAAATTGAACTCACTGATCTGCCCAGCATAACCCTCTACCCTTCCGAAAAAATTAATGTCGGAGATGTTGTACTCGCAATCGGCAACCCATTTGGGGTTGGTCAGACTGTGACCATGGGTATTATCAGCGCCACTGGTAGAAACAGCCTCGGTATAAACACCTATGAAGACTTTATTCAGACAGACGCCGCAATCAATCCGGGTAATTCTGGCGGCGCGTTGGTGGATGCTTATGGCAATTTAATCGGAATAAATACAGCCATATTTTCAAAATCAGGCGGCTCTCAGGGTATTGGCTTTGCTATTCCTTCAACGTTGACCAAACAAATCATGCAGGACCTGATTCAGTATGGCCGAGTTATCCGGGGTTGGCTGGGTATAGAAATACAAGAACTAACACCGCAACTTGCTGAATCGTTTGGCCTTGAAAAGATGCAGGGCTTAATCATCGCAGGGGTTTTCCGAAATGGTCCGGCTCACTTGGCAGGCCTACAGCCCGGCGATATTATGCTTTCAATTAATGCCTCCCCAATTACTAATGGTCGCCAGTCGATGTCAGACATCGCCAGATTAAGGCCTGATGAAAAAGCCGAGATCGTCATCTTGAGAGAAGGTGAAAAAATGACGCTTACTGCAGCTGTTGGCGAACGTCCTAAGAGCCGAAATTGAACCACAACAAAAAAGCCACCTTGCGGTGGCTTTTTAAATGTTCAGTCAAACTGAAGGCTTAATCTTTAATACGATATTCTGCAGAGCGTGCATGTGCAGTCAGGCTTTCACCACGCGCCAGTACCGACGCCACTTTACCCATCTCCGATGCACCCTCTTCAGAGAACATAATCAGAGAAGAGCGTTTCTGGAAATCATAAACACCTAAAGGTGAAGAGAATCTCGCAGTGCCCGATGTTGGTAATACATGGTTTGGACCAGCACAATAGTCACCCAGTGCTTCTGCTGTATAACGCCCCATAAAGATCGCACCCGCATGGCGGATCGATGGCAGTAGTACTTCAGGATCTTCAACGGAGAGTTCAAGATGCTCTGGGGCTATACGGTTAGAAACAGCAATCGCTTCATCCATATCTTCAACTTTAATTAAAGCAGCACGCAAGCGCAGGGATACTTCAATGATCTCCTTACGCTCCATAGTGGGTAGCAACTTAACAATGCTCTGCTCAACGGCGTCAATAAAATCTGCATCCGGAGTTACCAGAATTGGTTGTGCATCTTCATCATGCTCAGCCTGTGAGAACAAGTCCATTGCAACCCAATCAGGATCCGTCTTGCCATCGCATACAACAAGAATCTCGGATGGGCCGGCAATCATATCAATACCCACAGCACCAAACACAGCTCTCTTAGCTGTCGCCACAAAGATATTGCCGGGACCTACAATTTTATCTACCTGAGGAACCGTTTCAGTGCCATAGGCCAGTGCAGCAACAGCTTGCGCTCCACCCACACAAAAAACCCGGTCAACACCAGACAGGCAAGCAGCAGCCAGAACCAGCTCATTCACTTCACCACCCGGCGTTGGCACAACCATAATGATCTCTTCAACACCTGCCACTTTAGCTGGCATTGCATTCATCAAAACGGATGATGGATACGCAGCTTTACCACCAGGCACGTAAAGACCTACTTTATCCATCGGAGTCACTTTTTGGCCCAGCATGGTGCCATCAGCTTCTGTATATTCCCATGAATCTACTTTCTGGCGCTCATGGTAGCTGCGCACACGCTCAGCGGCAATTTCAAGAGCCTTACGCTGATCAGCTGGCAGGTTATCCAATGCGTTCTGAAGCCGTTCCTTACTCATTTCGAGGTCCGACATCTGTTGCGCAGAGGTATTATCAAATCGATTGGTATATTCAACTACCGCCGCATCACCCTCTGTGCGTACTCGCTCAAGGATTTCATTAACGATGTTGTTAACCTTTTCGTCAGAAACAGCTTCCCAGGCCAAAAGCTGATCCATCTGTGAGTCAAAATCTGCCTGCTTAGAATCCAGGCGTTTAATCTTCAATTCACTCATGCTTTAGCCTCCTCGTCACGACGAGCTACTGCTTCAGCCAACTTATCCAGAATCGGCTGAATCTGACGATGTTTCATTTTCATAGACGGCTGACCTACAACCAAACGTGAGCTGATATCTGCAATGTGCTCCATTGGCTCAAGACCGTTAGCTCTAAGGGTGTTGCCTGTATCGACAATATCAACAATACGATCAGCAAGACCCATCAGTGGCGCAAGTTCCATTGCTCCATAAAGCTTGATGATATCTACCTGACAGCCCTGCTTGGCAAAATAATCCCGGGTAACGTTTACAAATTTACTCGCGACTTTCATACGCCCTTTTACTGGTTCGGCATTTTTAGGGCCCGCAACCATCAGTTGGCAGCGTGAGATATTCAGATCCAGGGGTTCATAGAGACCTTCCGCTCCATGTTCCAGCAGCACGTCTTTACCCGCAATACCCATATCTGCAC
>JASBRM010000311.1 GCA_030149405.1 Neptuniibacter sp.
TAAGTGACTCAGCAATAGTTGCCACGCCCTGACGCGCAGCCACCAGCCCTATTGCTGTTGAGCGAGGAGCTGTTTCCACAATAGCTTTTGGACTAAAACCCGCATTATGGCAATGCCCCAGAATATCATCGTACATAACTGAGTTAGTAGAACGCGGGAACAGAACCAGCGTCTCGTCTTTGAGTTCTTCAAACATCACCCTTTGCTTTGATACCAATTTATGATCATCAGGAAGGATCAAGCCGATATTGTCCGGGCGAATAGGCATTACTTCTAAATCCGGATGCGTCGGGCGATATAAAATGAACGCAGCATCCAGCTGTTCCGATTCAACCCCCTGAATGAGCTTATCGGATGTGTCTTCGACGAACTCAAATTCGCATCCCTGTAGATTGGACTGTAAATGCCAAATCACACCAGGTAGAAAGCTAGACATGGCGGCACTGGAAAAGCCTAATCGAAGTTTTACCGCCACCCCCTCAGCCACGGCGCGTGTTTGCACGGCAGTTTCCGATAACAGTTCTAATAGTTGGGGAAGCTTCGCTTGAAGATATTCTCCTGCTGGGGTTAAACGGATCTGCCTATTCTCACGATCAAAGAGCAAGCAACCAAGATGCTCTTCCAATTGAGCAATCTGCCTGGTTAAGGCTGGCTGGGCAATATGCAGCCGAGTTGCTGCTTTTCTGAAGCTCAGCTCCTCGGCAATGACCAGAAAGCTACGCAAGTGGCGTATTTCAAAGCCAAACTGATACCTGCTTTTAATCATATAATATAAATCCGATATTAGACCGCTATCAGTTTAAGGATTAATAATACTGAATCAATCCGAAATCTGATTTTACTCTGGAGCACATATGCCGCTGGTTAATATCTCAATCCTGAAAGGAAAACCTAAAGAGTACGCTACCGCCGTAGCTGACAGCATAAACAGCGCAGTTATAGAAACCATGGGATTTCCTGACGATGACCGTTATCAAGTCATTCATGAAGTTGAACAACACTGCTTACAGTTTCAGGACCGCACTGAGGATCGGGTGATGATGCACCTAACTATGCGCGCAGGCCGTTCCAATAAATCGAAACAGGCTTTTTACAAAAAGGTGGTGGAAAATCTGGAAAAAAGCCCCGGTATTAAACCGGAGAATGTTTTGATCAGTATCGTAGAGAACCACGATATCGACTGGTCCTTTAGAGACGGCATTGCACAGTTTGTGGTTTAGTCAGAATACCTTTCAGCGGTTACGGCATCTCTGGAGAATGCTCAAACCGCTGAGTGAAAAAAGCCTGCACCGTAAAGATAGCCAATGAAGCCATACCCCATACAAGGCCTGTGACCACCCCGATATCGACAATTCCGCGCCATGGCTGATCCAATTGATGGACCAACAGAACCATCAGAATGATGCCGGAGGTCAGACAGTAGGTAACGATCATGCGTTTACGTACGATATCGAAAAAGCCCATACAGAACAGTGGGGCCAGAAGGAAACGAACCGGTGAAACATTCTGAGAAAGGAATAATAAACGTGCTGCTACCCGTGGTGACCAGGCCTGCTGAAAGCCTCTATACCCTTCGGCAAAGCCCATAAACACAATGCTGACAGCCAAAGCAGCCCAATGATACCAGCTCAGGGAATAATCAAAGGTTTCCAGTCCAATAGCACTCAGACGGTAAATAGCACTGCCAATTAGCAAGCTGATTCCCGTAATTCCCCAAAGTACAGCGATATAACCTAACACAATGAATCTCTTCGTCTTTCGTTTCCGAGGCGCGGATTATACCTGTTGTACGTAATTCATCCTAATTTGGAGGCAAAAAAAACCACCCAAATGGGTGGTTAAAAGCACTAATCAACAGTGAGGTGACAGAGCATTGTGGGTCTATCCTTGTACCCTGGGTTCAACAATAACAATCAAATTTATTTAGTAACCTTTCAGATGATCAATGTATTCCGGCAGGAACAGAGATATCTGCGGGATATAAGTGATCAGCATCAGGAAGCCAAGCAACAGGCCTAGCCATGGCAAACAGGCCTTAATAACCCATACCATGTTCTGCCCGGTTATCCCGGCGGTTACAAAGAGGTTAAGCCCCACAGGCGGGGTGAGCATCCCGATCTCCATGTTTACAACCATGATGATACCCAGGTGAATTGGGTCGATGCCCAGCTGCGTAGCAATTGGGAACAGGATGGGTGCCATGATCAGCAGAATCGCAGATGGCTCCATAAAGTTACCCGCAATCAGCAGCAAAATGTTCATTACAATCAGGAAGCCCCATGCTGGCAGACCCCAGTTAATGATGGTCTCAGCAATGGTGTGCGGGATACGCTCTGTCGTCAGTACGTGTGCGAACAGCATTGCATTAGCAATGATGAACAGCAGCATCATAGAAACTTTGGACGCGTCCAGAATTACTTTACGCACTTCCGGGTCAGTGATCGACTTAGGGAACGCCCATAACATCTGCAAAGCGTTACGAACGATAGCAGCACCTTTGGCTTCCCCTTCTTTAAGCCAAGGCGTTCCCTTCATCGGACCAATATCGCGATAACCCATCACCGCAATGAAGTAACCGTAAACAGCTGCTACAGCCGCGGCTTCAGTGGGTGATGCAATACCGCCATAAATTGAACCCAGTACGATAATGATCAGCATCAGACCACCCAGCGCAATCAGACCGGACTTAGCCAGTGCTCTGAAACCTGGGAATGGCTGCGATGGCAGACCCTTGATACGCGCTACGATGTAGATAGCAATCATCAGGATCAGACCCATCATCAGACCTGGAATGAAACCAGCCATGAACATACGGGATGCAGACACCTCTGTCGCAGCTGCGTATACCAGCATTACGATGGAAGGTGGAATCAGGATACCCAATGTGCCGGCATTTGCGATTACACCTGCAGCGAAAGCCTGTGGATAACCTGAACGCACCATACCCGCGATTACGATAGTACCGATGGCCGCTACCGTAGCAGGAGATGAACCGGATACCGCAGCGAACAGCATACATGCCATTACCGATGCCATCGCCAGACCACCTTTAATGTGACCTACCGTATCCACCGCAAAGTTGATCAGACGTTTTGCTACACCACCTGTCGACAGGAAAGCTGAAGACAGAATGAAGAACGGAATCGCCAGCAGTGTGTAGTGTTCCGAAGTTGCCTCAAACAGTTTCAGGGCAATAGAAGCCAGTGAATCGTTTGAGAACAGCAAAATAGTTGTTACAGATGACAGACCCAGTGCGATTGCGATCGGCATGCCGATAATCATGCAACCAAACAGGGTGATAAAGAGAACCGCAATAGTCATTATTTATCCTCCTGCTTTGGTGGGTTGGACTTGCTTGGATCGTCGTCAGTGCGCAAAGCCGTTTCCTGAAGTTCTTTAGCAATCTCCATGGATTCTTCTGCTTCGTCTGCGAAGTGGAAACCTTCAGCCTGATCGGTCACAACTTTCCAGCCCAGCTCCAGGAAGCGGATAATCAGCAGTACAAAGCCGATTACCAGAATACTCATCGGTATCCACTTCGGTACCGGCAGGTCTTCCAGCTCAATACCAATCATCTTCATCTTGCTGAGATAGATCCATGAGCCGTACAGGAACAGGCCGCAATAAACCAGACAAAGCCCGATTGCGATTAGAGTGATCATACGATGAGTGTTGTGTGGAAAGAGTTTTACAAAAACATCCACACCAATGTGTGCACCCACTTTAACGCCATAAGATGCGCCAAACAGAACAAACCAGGCCGCCAGCAGAAGTGTTACTTCCTGCGCCCAGTGAATGCCGGCATTGAAACCAAAGCGAGCTACCACTTCAGCAAATACCAGCAGCGTCATTGAAACCAGAAGAACGGACAGAAATCCTTCTTCAAGTTTTGTCACGAGATTACGTACCATAACGGCCCCCGAAGCGACTTACGCTATTACAAAATAATCAGGGTTAACACCCACAGGACAGGTTCCTGCTCTCCTCTGGATGCTTTGGATAGTCTAGAGATCCGGGTGGGAACCCCACCCGGAAATAGGAAGTGCTTAGTTGTTAGCAGCTTCAGCAGCTTTGATCAGGTCAGCACCGATCTGATCTTCAAACTTCTTCCATACTGGCTTCATTGCATCAACCCACTGTGCACGCTCAGCGTCAGTCAGGTTAACAACTTCAGAACGCTTGGAGTCGATGATCAGCTGTTTGTCAGATGCCGCTTTTTCAGCAGCAATGGCATTACCATGCTTGATTGCGTCATCCAGAGCCGCTTTGATATCTGCCTTCAGGTCTGCATCCAAGCCCATCCAGAACTCAGCAGATGTAACTACCAGATAGTCCAGAACACCGTGGTTAGATTCAGTGATGTAAGGCTGAACTTCGAAGAATTTCTTAGAGTAGATGTTAGACCAGGTATTTTCCTGCCCATCGATCGCTTTAGTCTGCAGCAGAGTAAATACTTCAGAGAAAGGCTTTTTCAGAGGTACAGCTTCAACCGCTTCAAACTGTGCCTGCAGTACGTCAGACGTCATGATACGGAATTTTTTACCTTCAGCGTCAGCTGGTACTTTCAGTGGGTTGCTCGCAGACAGCTGTTTCATACCATTGTGCAGGTAGCCCAGACCTACCAGACCTTTTTTCTGCAGAGAGTTCAGCAGTTCCTGGCCTTCAGGGCTGCTCTGGAATTTTTCTACAGCAGCCATATCTTTGAACAGGAATGGCAGATCGAAGATCTGAAGCTTTTTCGTATATTTCTGGAATTTAGATAGGGAAGGTGCTGCCATCTGTACATCGCCCAGCAACATAGCTTCCAGAACTTTGTTATCACCAAACAGCTGAGAGCTGGGGAATACTTTAACTTCTACTTTGCCAGCCAGACGCTCATCAATCAGCTCTTTAAATTTAATAGCCATCTGGCCTTTTGGTGTGTTTTCAGCAACTACGTGAGAGAACTTGATCTCTACCGGAGCCGCAACAGCAGCCTGAGCACCTAGAGTCAGTGCCAGAGAGGTAACGGCAGCAGTTAGTAAACGCATTGTGATTCTCCTGTTATTGGATCGTATTTATCATTGTTTTTGTTGAATTCAGCATGACCTACGGACGCTAAACGTCTCTGAATCCATGCCCAGTAGAATCGCAACTAACAGGCCAACTTTTTAAAAAGAGCAAAAATAATGAAAATACCTCTTATATAACAAAAGCTTATTTTTCACACAGCTCCAAAAACCTAATTTTTCTTTTAATTATTTTGGGTGGAAACCCACCCATTTCTGGCTTTGAACAGGGCGAATTTCCACACAATTGATACCTAACCAAATGCTGCAAAATTCTGGTCGACCGACCATACACCCGGGTTTTATTGATCTAAGTCTGAAGTATGAACGGTTAAGGCTATACCTTACCTATAGTTGGCCTTATGATTGGGTGCATCCTATTATAAGAACCAATAAACGAATTAGCGGATGAGGAAAGAGCTTGTGAAACTCGAAGGTACCTCCATTCAGACCAAGGTCAACATTACATTGGCCGTTGTTTTTCTGATCGTGCTGGTAAGCTCCCTTACAGCCATCTATCGCAGTGAATCGGCACTGGTGCTGGATGTAGTAAAGAAAACCACCCATGACACTGCTGACTCATATTTCGACAGTATCAATATCCTGATGCTGAGTGGTGCCATGTCTAACCGCAAGCCTCTACAGGAAAAGATCCTGGCCAACGAAGACGTAATCGAAGCGCGTATCATCCGTGGTGATCAGGTAAGCAGTATCTATGGTCCTGGTTCTGATGACTCTAAAGTGGTTGATGAGTACGACAGACGTGCGATGAGAGGCGAGCAGGTGATCGAAGAGATTGATGACGAAAAAGGTCATCGTCTGACTGTGGTTACTCCGATGAAAGCCCTCTCTGACTATAAAGGCACTAACTGCCTTCTTTGTCATCAGGTACCAGAAGGCGAAGTTATTGGAGCTGTCCGTGTTACCTACTCTTTTGAAAATCTGGATAACACCATCTCAAACAACCTTATCAGCGTAGCGGTTACCGAGATCATCCTGTTCATCATTGGCCTAGTCATTGTCAGCCTTGCGTTGGGCCGCATGGTTATCACTCCAATTAAACGTATGGGTAAAACCATCAATACCATTCACGAGAATTCTGATCTCAAGCTGCGTATTGATGTCGATTCCAAAGATGAGATTGGCACTATGTCCCAATCTCTGAATGTGATGCTTGAGGATTTCCACAGCAGTCTAAGCAAGGTCAGCGCAACTGTTCACCAACTGAGCACATCCAGCACCTCGATTAATGACATTGCGGATATGGCAAACAGCGCGGTTAACAATCAGCAGATGCAAACCAGCGCAGTAGCGTCAGCAATGGAGCAGATGGAAGCGGCAACTAAGAGCGTAGAAGCCAGCGCCGAAAACACTGTTTCTGCATCAGACCTGGCACTTGAACAAAGTCAGGAAGGTACTGTAATTACTAACCACGCCATCGGTGCTATTGAGCACCTCAAGAGCAACATCGACAAAGCTCTGGAAGTAATCAACAAACTTGACGAGCAGAGCCAGAGCGTTGGTACGGTACTTGAGGTAATCCAAAAAATCGCTGAACAGACCAACCTACTAGCACTGAACGCAGCGATCGAGGCCGCTCGAGCCGGGGAACAGGGTCGTGGTTTTGCGGTGGTAGCAGATGAGGTGCGAACTCTGGCAAGTAAAACCCGGAACTCCACTGAAGAGATCAATACCATCATTGAAGAACTTCAGCAGGATGCTCGCGATGCCGTATCGGTAATGAATCAAGCTCACTCGAGTGCGGAGTCCGGTGTAGAGAAAGTTCAGGAAACCTCTGATGCTCTGACCAAGATTTCTGAAGAGGTTCGGGCTATCAACGATATGAACCATATGGTGGCCTCCTCTGTTAAAGAACAAACTGAGATGGCATCAAGTGTCGAAAGCAGTGTGCACGAGATTGCACAAACTGCGGAAAGAACATCTGAACGTGCGGGCAAGCTCAATCAGGTTGCTCACGAGTTGAACACGCTTGCGGGCCAGCTGGAAAGCATGGTTCAAAAATTCAAACTTTAACCGAGCGATTCCCACCGGCTGCATCAGCCGGTGGGTTTTTCATTATAAAATCGGAACCTATATAGACCAGCATTGTCTCTAACCTTTGAGCCTTGTTTGGAGATATGGAAGTGCAATTCAAAGCCTTGCCCCCACTGACAGTTATTAAGCCCTTATTAACCGCAGCATTAACCTTATCAACCTCGCCTATATTCGCTGAAGTACTTGAGATTAAAGTTAGTAATCCAGATGGATCCGCAGTGGATACCATGGTGATATTTGCTGAACCTATCGGCTTCAATCCACCAGATAAAGTCTCTGAAAAAGTAGAAATTGCTCAAGAAGAATGGGCGTTCAACCCATTTATGACGGTTGTTCAGCTGCAGGATGAAGTCGCGTTTACCAATAAAGATGATTTCACTCACCATATCTACTCGATCTCTGGTAATAATCGCTTTTCATTCAAACTGAAACCTAAAAGCTCCAACAGCATCACACCCGAACTGAATGAAAACTCTGCCGCTCAGATCGCTATGGGCTGTAACATTCATGACTGGATGAGCGGTTACATTCTGGTTGTGGATACTCCCTATTTCGGTAAAACTAATAAATCCGGAGTAACACAGTTGGAGCTCACACAGACCGGCAGTTACAAAGTTACATTGTGGCATCCTCAGCTTGAATCGGAGAATCATCTGCTTAGCCAGACCATTGATGTCCAAAAAGATGTAACTATTGAATGGAAACTGCCGACAGCCTTAATGGTGCAACTTCCTGAAGTGAATGAAGATGAGTTTGATTTCCTGGAAAAATATTAGGGGCAGGTTCTGAATAATGGGTAGTTTGAGAACCAAAGTTTTTCTCTTTTTTGTACCGCTGCTATTGATGGTACAGGCAGTATCTCTATGGGCTATCCTATAGGCCAATACAAAGCAGGAACAACATCAGATTGATCTGCGTTTAGAATCAGCCATCTCCGCTTTCCAGAATCAATATGAACAACGCCGTTATTACCTCCAGGCGTTTGCAGAAACCGCCGCCAAAGATTTCGGTCTTAAAGAGGTATTTGATGCGGACCTGCGCAGCTTTTTGGTTGCCTTAAATAATCACAGAAAACGCATCAATGCTGACCTGGCTATAGCCGTAAACCGTGAAAACCTAATTACCGGACAGCTTTTACGTCGTGAAAACAGTAGCAAAGTAAAAGTAGGACCTCAGCAAGGTAAATATTTTTCATCCCCCGAGTGGTTTACTGATAATGAACCTTTATCCCAGTTGTACGCTTTGGATAATAAGGTCTATCAATTAAGCTTTTCACCCCTGAAAATTGGCCAGGAAGTGATTGGCTGGATTGGTTACGGCTATGAGATCAACTCACTCCTCGCACAAAATTTTGCTGACAGTACCGGCCTAAGTATCGAATTCCTGTTAAAAACAGGTAAGAACGAATGGTCTACCCTCGCTGCAGGTCACCCAAACATGGAAGGCATGGATTCCAATTATGAGGAACGTCTTGCTGTTGAGTTACTTGATGACCATGAACAGGATTCATACATTCACACCCATACCGTGATCGAGGAATCCGACAACCGCGAAATAATGGCTGTCATTTACGGTTCCCGCTCGAACCTGCTGGAAGCTCTGCGCCAGAACCTCTGGAAACTCATAGTCCTTGAAGGTGCCACCATCTTTGCATCTCTACTTGCTGCCTATTTGCTTGCGGGCGATATAAGCCGGCCAGTGAAAAAGCTGGTGCAACAGGCACGCTATATTGCAAAGGGTAACTACGATACTTCAGTCAACGTCAATGAAAAAAATGAACTTGGCCAACTCGCCGATGAATTTAATCAGATGCAACAAGCGGTACTAGTCAGGGAACAGAAGATCAGTCATCAGCTCTATTACAACACGCTTACAAATCTACCTAACCGCAATTCTCTGATTGAAAAACTGGAAGGCCTGTTCTCTGTACCAGATCAGAATTTTACTCTTATGCATCTGGATATACGCCGCACTAAAACAGTCAACGATACGTTGGGTTATGAAACCGGTGACCTAATGATCAAAGACGTAGGCCAACGCTTGTCCAACCTTAATGATGACTCGTTAACCTTCCACCTTGGCGCTGATGAGTTTGCAATACTATTGATGACCAGTGATATGGAAACCATCCAACAGTGGCAGCAGCGACTAGAGGCCACTATGGATGCTCCCCTATGCGGTGAAGGCACTCTGTTACACCTACAACTGCATATTGGTTTTGCCAGGGCTCCTGAAGACGGAGCAGACGCACAAAAGCTACTCCAGAAAGCCGATACTGCTCTCAGCCATGGCAAACGGGAGATGAAGGCATTCCAGTCTTATCTTCCAGAAATGGATGCCGATGCGAACCAACGCTTAGGTCTTGTGAATGACTTAAAAGTTGCCTTGGAAGCGGGTGATCAGTTGGTCCTGTTTTATCAGCCTAAAATGCAGTTCAGTAATGGTCAGATAGCTCATCTGGAAGCGCTTATTCGCTGGCAGCACCCAGAGCAAGGCATGGTGCCACCCGATGCGTTTATAAGCATTGCCGAACAAACAGGTCAGATTGATGCCTTGACCCTCTGGGTCATCAATGAAGCAGCCAGACAGTATCTGGAGTGGCAGAAACAAGGTTTAAATCTTTCCATTGCTGTGAATATCTCAGCGGAGAATCTGAAAAACCCACATTTCGCTGAAGAGATGAACAACATCTGGCAAAACTATCAGTTACCAATAGATGCCCTGTCTCTGGAAATAACTGAAAGTGCAGTCGTTGCAGATCCTGCGAGTGCTATACAGATGCTGTGTGAGCTGAAAAATCAGGGTATCAAACTCTCAATTGACGATTACGGTACAGGTTATTCCTCTCTGGCCCAGTTAAAACAGATGCCGGTTTCTGAACTGAAAATTGATCGCTCGTTTGTCGATAAGGTCGAATCTGATCCCGATGATCAGATTATTGTCCGTTCAACCATTCGTATGGCGCATGATATGGGTTTGAGCGTTGTAGCAGAAGGTATTGAAGACCAACAAACCCTCAACTGGTTAGAGCAGAATGGCTGTGATCTGGCTCAGGGGTATTTTATCAGCAGACCTCTGCCAGCAAATGAACTTAAAGAATGGCTGCAAAAGGAAGAGCAGCGAAAAATGGACTCACATGCGTAACCACTGGATACTGATCTCTTGTTTGCTGCCATCTTCAGCTCTTGCTCTGGAAGGCAACCTCAAAGGCATTATTGATCTGCGAATTAGTCACGCTGATGGGTTACAAAGTTATGTCAGCGGCGGGCAGGGAAAGTTACAGCATTCTTCCGGTTCGGACCTATCTCTGGGTCAGTTGGGACTGGCAGGCAGCCTTGAATTATCTGACTCTACAAGCATACATGGGGTGGTAAATGGTTTTGCTGATTCAGATAAGGACCGCCTGGGCTTTACTGAGCTTTACCTGAAATACAGGACCCTGCCCAGCGCGGATGGTTTTCGTAACGGCATGCGGCTTGGGGTATTCTATCCAGCCATATCCTTGGAAAATCATGCCACAGCATGGTCGACGCCCAACACCCTGACACCCTCTACTATGAACAGTTGGATTGGTGAAGAAGTCCGTTCAACTGGCCTTGAATATACCGCTGAGTGGCTGGGAAAATTTCGTGAAGCAGACTTTGACATCAAGCTAAATGGAACACTCTTCCTAAAAAACGATACTGCTGGAGCCATGATCTCCTGGCATGGTTGGACTCAAAGCAGCCGCCAGTCCGTCATCGGGGAACGTTTACCTCTCCCCTATACACCGGCTCTGGATGCAGACCTTTCTGGTCAGTCACGCAATTCAGATCCCTTTCATGAGGAAGACAGCAGACCGGGTTATATGACCAGTCTTGAGTGGAAACTGCACAAGCGCGGTCTACTGCAATTTGGGTATTTTGACAGTAATACTAACCCATTTACAGTAACTAACGGTCAATACGGTTGGGATACACGATTCCTGTTTGGTGGTTTTCAGTGGAATCTGAACCGTGAATGGAGCCTGCAGGGGCAAATCATGCAGGGCGATACCCTGATGCAATCTCCGGCAAGAGTTGATGTGGTTAATAATGATTATCGCAGCGCCTATCTATCCTTGGGATGGCGAAAAGGTCCTCATCGTGTAAATACACGATTGGAAGAGTTTTCAGTCACTGATCTCGACAACACTGTGGGTGATAACAACAACGAATATGGTAAAGCGATCACACTAACCTACCGATATCGTATGGCAAGACAGTGGTTTATTCTGGGAGAGTACAGCTGGATTAACAGTGACCGTACCGCCCGTATTTACACTGGCGATGACTCGCAACAAATAGAACGCCAGTTGCAGGCAGCGGTGAGATATTACTTCTGAGTAGCAGAAAAAAATTAAGCCGCAGAGATTCTGCGGCTTAAGGCCGGTGCTTGAAGGGGGAGCACCGAATACATGGATCTAGTCACTACTCCAGATCCAATTATTTTTAGAACTAAGATTTTTAGAACTTAGCTGTAGCTGTCAGCCAAAGCTTGTCAGTATCTACGCCAGTATCACCCGCTGAGTAATCTGCATACTTCAGGCTCAGGCCATAGTTTTTACCGAATTTCTTAGCTACAACAAAGCCAAATTCTGAACCCAGATCAGCGGAAGTCGTTTCAGCTTCAAAGTCGTGGTAAACCGCCAGCAGTTTAACGCCCGCAACCTTAGTACCTACAGTCAGATAAAGGTCTTCGATACCCGTACCTGGAGTACCCAGGAATTTATCAGCCCAACCCTGGAACTTATGTTTAGTCGCCAGAGGTGTGTTGAAGCCAACACCGTTATCAGACTCAAGGACTTCGTAACCCAGTTTAGCAGTCACACCAGAAACGCTTACACCACCTTCCAGAACGTAATAGTCTGGCTTAGAACCGTTGTTCTGGTCCTGAGTCGCGTATTCAGCTGTGTACAGCAGTTTCGCATCGCCAGCAGGCTGAGAACCCGTAAAGCGAACACCAAAGGTATCAATGCTATCTGCTGCTGAATCAGGTTCAATCTGGTAGTAGTAACCCGTTACTGAGCCAAATGGCAGACCAGTGTATTTAGCATTAAGCAAGTGTGTTTCATGCTTAGCATCAACCGCAAAAATGTTATTTACTTCTGAAATATATCCATAGAACAGAGTCGTATCTGGCAGGGATTTATTGGTCAGAGTTAAAGCATCGTAAGTCTGTTCGTTCTGACGGAAACCTACGCCACCAACAAAACGCTGGTTGTCCAGCAGAATGCGCTGACGACCAAATTTCACAGTCGTATCAGCTGCAGAGTAAGCCAGGTAAGCCTGGTTTACATCTGTATATTCTGAGTCAGCAATACCCGTGTAATCTTCGTCACCCAATACAGTCGTATCATCAACTTCGAATAACGCAGAGAAGCCATTCAAAGTATCAGTTTTGTAAGTCAGGCGGCTTTTCAACGTCAGTGCGTCATTGCTAACACCGCCAACATCCACGTCTTCAAAACGCAGACGGAAGCTTACTGAAGTGCTGCCGTTCTGGAAGGCTTCAGCGATTGACTCTGCCGCAAATGCGGTAGGGGTGGCTGCTGTTACAGCGGCTGCTAGTAACAGCTTAGAAGGTAAAGTGCTCATAGGTTACTCCTAGCTATATAAGTAATTGATATGCCAGTAGCAACCGATATGCCAAAAATGTCAGATTCGTAATATTTATCTAAAAATGTGTGAAATATGCATGTTTTGCACTAAAGTATAACCACTCTGCCATTTTGCAGTGCACAAAACAACAAAATCGTTTCACCATTTCTGTGCAGAGGTCACCAAAATTAAACCGATAAAAATAAAGGCTTTATAAGTATTATCCCTTATTTGTAGTCGTTTTTATCCAGTCCGTATTTCTTCATTTTGTCGTAGAGCGTTTTTCGAGGCAGGCCTAAACTGGTTAGAGTTTCTTTAATCGAACCACCACTGCGAGACAACTCCGCCTGAATCAGCATTTTTTCAAATTGATCAACCTTGTCAGGCAGAGAAAGCGCTGTGGAAGACTCTGTAATCGGCCGGTTTTCAAAGTCAAAAGTGCAACCTTCACCTAATAACACATAACGCTCAGCCAGATTTCTCAGCTCACGAACATTTCCCGGCCAATCATAAGTAACAATGCTATGCATTCGTTCCGGAGACAGGGGTGGTACTTCCCTGCCATACTGAGCAGATGCGATTAGGGCAAAGTGTTGGAACAGAAGCACTATGTCTTCTCGACGATCTCGCAGAGAAGGAATATCCAAACGCACCACGTTTAATCGGTAATACAAGTCCTCTCTGAATTCGCCTTTGTCAGAAGCTTCTTTTAGATCAACCTTAGTTGCTGCGATGATTCTGATATCCAAAGGAATCAACTCATTTGAACCAAGCCTTTCAATGGCCCGCTCTTCCAGAACCCTGAGCAACTTAATTTGTAGAGTCATAGGCATACTCTCTATCTCATCCAGAAACAGAGTCCCACCACTGGCATGCTCAAATTTACCTATGCGTTGGGATTTAGCATCGGTAAACGCGCCTTTTTCATGACCGAACAGTTCTGACTCAATCAGGTTTTCAGGTACCGCACCGCAGTTAATTGCGACAAAATTTTTATCCCGACGATTACTCTGCTCATGGATATATCGAGCCATCAGGTCTTTACCGGTACCGGTTTCCCCCAGAATCAAAATATCCGCTGGCGTATCCGCAACTGTGCGAACCAGGCTCCTAACCTGTGTAATGACCGGGGTATTGCCAATAACTCGTGGCCCCGGAGCCTGCTGTGCCTCCAATTCCAGTTTCAATTTACGGTTTTCCATAACCAGAGCACGTTTTTCAACCGCACGTCTGACCACATCCAAAAGAAACTCTGAGGAAAAGGGCTTTTCAATAAAGTCATAGGCCCCATCGCGCATAGCCCCAACGGCCATACTGATGTCACCATGACCCGTTATCAGTATCACGGGCAGTGCGGGGTCTTCTGCCACAACACGCTTCATCAACTCTAGGCCGTTGATTCCGGGCAGATTAATATCAGTGACCAGGATCCCTTCCCAACCGTTTTGAATGATCGTTAATGCTTCTTCAGCGGTTTCAAGTGCGGTGACCTCATAACGTCCCAACTCCAGTGTCTGGCTTGCTGCTAGGCGGATATGCTCTTCATCATCAACCAAAAGAATTGGGAGTTTGTTATTTACAGACATTCAGAAAATCGCTCGAAAAATTATTTAATAACAGTATCAGGGGAAGTAGCGAGAGGTAAACAAATTGTAAACTCTGCTCCACCAAGTGGATGGTTATCAACCTTTAACTCACCACCCATACTTTCAATGATTCTGTGGGATATTGATAAACCAAGGCCAAGTCCCTGCCCTGCCGTTTTGGTTGTATAGAAAGGTTCAAATACCCGATCCAGATCCGCTTCTTCAATACCGGGACCATAATCACGTACTTTCATCGCCAGATGGTCCGCATGTTCGTCCAGCTCAATATCAATCTTTGGTACCTGTTGATCTTCCATAGCCTGCAGAGCATTGCTAATGAGGTTCACCAATACCTGCTCAAGGCGGACCGTATC
>JASBRM010000331.1 GCA_030149405.1 Neptuniibacter sp.
CAAATTCCTACAAAGAATCTGACTCACAGGGCTTATTCAGAGAACGAGGGACTAAACTCTGAATGTTTCTCGATTGGGTTGGAGAATTACTTCTTACAGGAAAGGGAGTTAATCTCTCTGGATTTAAGGTTGAAGTCATCCATCAACTGCATAAATTCAGGGTCCGATATCGCTGTTCTTCTGAAGGTCGCGGAGAACTCATCATCAGAAGCGGATGCCGGTTTTGAGATCAGTGCCTGATACTGTTCAGTTAGCTTCTGAAACTCAGGACTGAGGTTAGAGAGTTTGGTTTCGAACTCCGGGGATAACTCGATCCAACGGTTGATGCTGCCCCAAGTGGCTACCTGATCTGGATAGTTTTTCAGAGCAAGCTCTACAGCCAGCTTGCGCCTTTCAATCATGGTGAGCTGAACATCGCGGTATTGATTGATGCGCTCTTTGTGCTCAGGTAACAGCTCTCCGGCACGTGCCGCACTGTTGTTTTGCCAGTGAGTTTGCGCTTCCACATACAGGTTGTATTTCTCGGCACACCCCACCTCATCTGCGAATGCCATGTTTGTTAAGCCGCTGGTTGTCAGAGCAAAGGTGACGGAAAGAGTTTGGAGTTTGGATGCTGGCATAACGGATTCCTTAAAGCAGACAACAGTTTCGTGCAAACGGTCATTACTATGACAAAGAGTGCTTAGGGATCCTAATGTACTTTAGCGCTATTTTGGAACAGGTCGCTCTGGAGCAAGCGGCCTGTTCTTCGACAGGCTTAGTCTGGAACGTCTGATACGGAGGCTACAACCGCTGAGGGCAGATCTGACAGCGCTGCAAGCGCTGCTTCCTGCACCTGATCAGATGGCACATCCTTCCCAGTCACTTTTGACGGCAGTGCGCGGGTTGCTGTCGCTGAGGCGACTACCGTCGGGTTATAACCCAGTGAGAAAGCGCCTCGGGCGGTTGAGTTGACACACATATGTGACATAAACCCGGTCAGAATCAGGTTGCTGACGTTGGCTTTTTTCAACAGATCGTCCAGCTCTGTTTGCACAAATGAGCTTGGGTAATTTTTGGTGATTACCGCTTCGCCCTCAATGGGAGCAACGATATCTGCAATCTGGCCTATAGGCGCGGTAACATCGTATGGAGTGCCAGGGCCAGCATCATGACGAACGTGGAACACTGGTCTGCCCGCTGCACGGAAACGTTCCAGCAAGCTTTTACATTCATCCATTGCTGCATCTACACCATCAAGTTTCATTACCCCTTCACAATAGGTGTTTTGCGCATCGATGATGATCAGAGCCGAATCACTGATCGCTGAAGCCTCGTTACCCAGCCCTGCCAGGTCGCGAATCGTAGTTAAGTCACTCATGTTTATTCCCCGATTGAGTCGTAATGGAATCCGCCACTTGAGCGAAACTTCCTGAATTAAGTGTGTTTCATATTATTTGCTGAAGTAATTTTCTATACTGGAGGCAAAACTGGCATAAATGGTGGTCAAAGTGACAAATATGGCAAAATCTCAGGTTAAAATAGGTGTGGTGCATTACCCCGGAGCTTTGTTGTCATCTGTACAGGGCTTAGCCGAGCAGTTTTATCTTGCCAATACCATTTGTGAGCAGCAGGGATTGGGACATGTTTTTAAAACACATATCTGTGATAGCACACAGTTGTCTGAACCCTGGGAAGAGCTTCTAAAGCCGCTTCAAGTGATCGTTTTACCGCCCTGCTTGGATGAGAATATCTATCTGGCACCGCAGCCTGATTTAATCCAATGGTTGCAAGAGCAGCATGAGAACGGGGCGATTATCTGTTCAGTGTGTGCTGGGGCTTTTATCTTGGCAGAAACAGGTTTGTTGGACGGTAGGACAGTCACCACCCATTGGGCACTTTCTGAAGAGTTTGCCCGGCTCTACCCGGAAGTGGCTATTGATAGTAATAAGTTGCTGATAAACGATGTGGATATCATTACTGCTGGTGGCTTGATGAGTTGGGTGGATTTGGGTCTTGAGCTGGTTGCTCAATTC
The DNA here is from genome assembly GCA_030149405.1 of Neptuniibacter sp. Classification (GTDB taxonomy): domain Bacteria; phylum Pseudomonadota; class Gammaproteobacteria; order Pseudomonadales; family Balneatricaceae; genus Neptuniibacter. Next base: position 2,016 of record JASBRM010000331.1, read on the forward strand.
ACTAATTCACAGATTATGCGCCAGCTTGGGAAATTCCTGATTGTGGATACAGCCCCCAGAGAACAGCGCTACTATCAGACATTTAATCCCAAAATGGATCATGGCGATGAAGCGATAGTGAAAGCTCAGCATGAACTGCATCGAAACTTCCAGAGTACCGTGGTGATTAAAAACCTAGCGCAGTTATCCCATCTTACCGAAAGAACCTTCCTACGGCGTTTTGTGAAAGCGACCGGCTTAAAACCGACTCACTATCTGCAGCAGTTGAGAATAAAAAAAGCCTGTGAACTGATTGAATCGAACGGTGGGTCGTTTGAAAAAGTGGCAGCGGAGGTAGGTTATGAAGATATGAGCGCTTTTCGGAAAACCTTTTTAAAAATCACAGGGCAATCTCCGCGTGAATTTAAGCATCGCTTTGTGCGTTAGGAGTTACTTCGTGATGCCTGAGTTACCATGATTGGTAACGGTCCATAGGATTAGAAATGAGTGTAATGTTTATCGTCAGGCTGTACTTGGAATGCGCTGTCTGGAGTTAACCGAACAGCGCATTCTAATAGGCTTTTTATTGACTCTCTAGAGCTTTAAGTAGTCGTAAAACCTCTGCTGATGCTCGTTCTACTTTCTCGATTTCTTCCAGCGCAGCACCAATCTGCCCCTGATTATAAAGAACCACTGCTTGCTTACCGTGTCTGTGAACAACCTCATGTGGTGGTAACAGTTGACGGAATGCGGGGTGATTAGACAAAGCTGGATCAGTAACCTGGTCGTACCATTTGCCAAGTCGACAGGAGTGGTGGTCAGCCAGTTCATTTGCGTTGAGGCCTTCTTTGCCGCAGATCATAGCCACTAGACGCTTTTTCCAAATGACGTGATCGGATTGAGCGAGTTTGATGACTTTATCTGTTAATTGCAGTTGGCTTAGCTCCACAATCTGATCGTCGATATGTCCCTGTAATTCGTCCATTGAGTCAACAATCTTATCGGTGCCCTGTACGCTGTCAGATGTCTGCTGCGCAATCGAATAGATACCGTCAGAAACACTTGCAGTTGCTGAGTTTTGCTCACCAATGGCATCAACAATAGAGGTGATATTCTGAGATGAACGGTGAATATTGCTTTCCAGGTCTTTCATGTGGGTGCTAACGTTTCCGATAGCTTTTTTACCCTTGTCTACATTCTGAACACTGTCATGCAATGCCGCCGTAACACTTTTCATTTTTGCTTCAAACAGCTCTACCAGAGTGGTGATCTGTTTGGTTGCATTTTCGGAGTTCTTGGACAGTGATCGCATCTCTTGAGCTACTACACTAAACCCAGCCCCTGCCTGGCCTGCACGTGCGGCTTCAACAGCAGCGTTCAGCGCCAGAAGGTTCGTCTGAAACGCGATACCTTTAATGGACTCTGCGATATCTTTCACTTCTTTCGCAAAGGATTCCATCTCAGATATTTTTTCCACATCTTCCAGAACAGCGGCACCGATCTCTTCAAAGGTGTTTACCGTTAAATCCAGGCTGCTAACTACCTCATTCATTACTTGAATGGAGGATTCGTTTTCATTACGAATCCCAGAGCTGTGGTCATTAATCTGCTGAACGGATGCTTGTAGTTCTTCAGCTGCGGCAGCTATGGATTGTGCACGGTTATCAACATTTTGCAGGGCATAAAGCAATCGTGCAGAAGAGGTGTTTGTCTCATTTGAACAGATTGAGAGCTTAACCACTCGGTCAAGTTCATGGTCATACGAGGCTCTCAGCTTAAGAATAAGCTTTTGCAGGGATTTTCCTAGTTCGGATGACTCATCAGCATTGACGAGGAAGTCTCCAGCAATCAAAGCATCGATGGTTGAGATTGCAGCTGCAACGGACTCATTTTGAAGAACCGGGATTTCTTCATCTTTTACGTCATGTGATTGCGTAACTTGTTCCATTTACATCTCCAAAGGCCGTATGAACAATCAGGGTATACTTATTCTATATAAGTTCTTGCATTTGAAATACTGACCGAAGGTACTTTTATATGTATTGAGGTTTGAAAGGCAGCCCACCGCTGTTTAACGGAGGATGATAAAGGCCGCTTCATCGTATTAAATAGACTTTTTGGCATATCAGGCTAGTCTGAAATAGATACGAAAATTTCTCATTGGTGCGGTCTTATGAAGTTAGTAAAGGACCTGGTGGGTGGGAGGATTGTCTTCTATTGGATGGATGAAAAAGGTACCTTAATCAGTGAATACCTACACTCATTGCTTGAGGCTGAGGAGTGGTGGAAACACTTTATGTTTGCTCAATATGAGGGGGAAGAACGAAGGCTTTCTATTTATGACCGAAGGCAGGATTTAGAAACTAGAAAACGCCTGGAATTAAGAGAGAAATATAATCGTACTAATCCCATAGGGCGAAGGGTCACAGATGTGGCTATAGCCGTCGACCTTGATCTTTCCAAAGAAAAAATAGACGAGCTGTGTTCGGGATAATTACTTGAAATTAGCAGGCTAATTCAGATGCTTTTTAACTTTATCAATTAAAGCCTGTGGCTGGTAAGGCTTAACAATATAATCGTCGACCTTAGCTTGAAGGCTTTTAATAACAAAGTCTTTGGATGTGTTCGCAGTCAACATAATAAACGGGATTTTAGACAGACGAGCATTACCTTTAACCACTTGCAATAGCTCGTATCCATTCATCTCCGGCATATCCCAATCACAGATCA